>JAISTS010000046.1 GCA_031272455.1 Tannerella sp.
CGTATCAAAGGCACCTCGCAGCAGGCGCAGGGGGTCATCGACCGCGTAGAACTGCTCAGCCACCTTGCCAACGTCGGCGATGCCAAGACGCTTATTATCCACTCGGCTTCGACTACCCATTCGCAACTCAACGAAGAGGAACTCGTTGCTTCGGGCGTCTATCCGAACCAGATACGTGTCTCGGTGGGCATTGAGAACATCGAAGACATCAAGGCTGACCTTGAGCAGGCGCTGGCAGGAGTATAAAAATAAGGGTTTAACAACATTTAAAATACCAATCCTGTTTATCGGGCTGTTTTTCTTCTTCGGAAGAGCAGCCCGATTTTTTTTGTTTCTTGTGCGAAAAAGCGTAATTTTGCCAAAAATTCACGAGCGATATGAACGAAAAAATACCATTTATGCGTACCGATTTCGACGCTGTGGTTGTCGCGAATGGCGTTTTTCCGCGGGATGGCTTGCCGTTGTCGGTTCTCTCACACTTGCGCGACGACCTGTTTTGTTGCGATGGAGCGGCGAACCGCCTGATGCGAGCAGGATTTATTCCGAAAGCGGTAATCGGCGACGGCGATTCCATTTTGCCTCAGGTGCGCAGCATGCTGTCCGACCGTTTTATCAAGCTGTCGGAGCAGGAAAATAACGACCTTACAAAAACCGTACATCATTGTGTATTACGCGGTTATAAGCGCTTATGTATTCTTGGCGCCACAGGTAATCGCGAAGACCATACGCTTGGGAATATCAGTTTATTGGCTGATTATATGGATCTTGCGGAGGTTGAGATGTGGACTGACAACGGCACAATCACTCCGGCAGTCGGGAATGTCGAGTTCGAGTCTTACGGCGGGCAGCAGGTGTCGATATTCTGTTTTGAGCCTAAGCCGCTGACGGTGCACGGGCTGCGTTGGAAAATCGAAAACCGCATCCTGACGCGCTGGTGGCAGGCGTCGCTCAACGAAGCCGAAGGCGACAGTTTCAAAATCGAAACAAGCGGTAAAGTGGTGGTTTTCAGACAGTACCATCTGTTTTAACGCAAACCGAAAACTTTACTTGTAAGCATTAATTTTCCCCAGCAGATTTTCCATCCCGACCAGCTCGGCGCAGGTGTTGATGGCGGTGAGGGGTACGCCGAGTATGCCGTGCAGGTTGATGTTTTGACCGGTGAAGAGCAGGTTATTGAGCTTGGTGCGCACGGCGATATGCGAGAGCGCCATATTGCGGCAGTCCTTGCGCACGCCATA
The DNA here is from genome assembly GCA_031272455.1 of Tannerella sp. Lineage (GTDB taxonomy): Bacteria > Bacteroidota > Bacteroidia > Bacteroidales > Tannerellaceae > Tannerella. Next base: position 1,239 of record JAISTS010000046.1, read on the forward strand.
CATCGCGCCTTCTTTCTGGTTGTAGAAATCGCGAATGGTGAGCGGGCTGGCGCTGTAAACGGCTTTGATACAGCTGCGTATGTCGGGAAATATCCCTTCGAGTTTGCTGATGACGCGCTCTTCGCAACGGCGTTTGAAGGCTTCGTAACCGGCTCCACGACGTCCGGTGAGCGTATCTTCCCATTCGCGCACGGTGTCGAAATTCATAATGCAGTTGACGATCATTTTCTCTGCAAATTTCTCATTTTCAACGACCGACGGCGTTACAAACATCAGTCCGCGGGGCCAGTTGTCGTCGGTATAGACATCGTGCTGCCATGTCTCGTCGTAATTGTCCTGACAGTAGTAGGTGCAGTTGTAGAACGGAAAAGTGTCGGGATGGAAGATGATATAGAGCGTGAAGCACGAATAGGTGTTGGGTATGGAGTCGATACGCTCGCGATACGAACGCTGTATCTTCGTGATGTCGAGAAGGCTGAAGAACGCCGAGGGGTGAATGCTTGATATATAGCGATCTGCGCGGTGCACAGAGCCGTCGTCGGCAATGACTTCGACGACGCTGCGGTCTGCTATCTCGATGCGGCGGATGCCGTTACGAACGAAAATTTCACCGCCCGCGTTGCGTATGACGTCGGCAAGGGCTTCGGCAAGCTGACTGCTGCCTCCGACAAGCCGGCAAGCTCCTTCAATATAGAATTTGCTGATCAGCGCGTGGATATAGACGGGCGTCGTATAGCGGTCGCCTGCATAGAGCGGGTTGCTGTAGGCAAGGACGCTGCGCAGCTTTTCGTTTTGGGTGAAAGAGTCGATGAAATCGCCGACGCTGCACATAAAATCGTCCGAAAATTCCTGAAAAGAGATGTCGGGATTTTCCATATTGTAGAGCCTGACCTCGTCGCAGATACTGTACATCGCATCCATATAACGGCGAATATTGGCTGATTCATCGGGAAAATGGGCGCAGAGATTGTCGGTGAAACGTTCGCGTCCGCGCGGCATACGATAGTGTGCGCCGTCCTCCTTGATATGGAAGATATCGAAGCCGTCGTCGTCCATCTGTTTGACGGGCAGCTTGTCCATCACGCCGAGATATGAGCAGATACGATTGAGTACGCCGCCCCGATGGAAAGCGCCCATCACGTGCATACCTGTTTCAAACTCAACGCCTTGCCGCGAGAAATGGTGCAGCCCTCCTCCTATCTTGTAGTGGCGTTCAAAGATCTTGACCGTCCATCCTTCCTTGCTCAGCATAGCGCCGCAAAACAGTCCGCCGATGCCGCCGCCGATGATGATTACCGTTTTTTGTGTCGTGTTCATTTCTTATGTGTTTCTGATTTGGTTGACAATGGTATTGACGCCCAGCAGTTCGCCCGCCGCAATGATGGCGCCGATGATCACGCCGAGAATGCCGTGCGAGTTGATGTTTTGACCTGTCTGGAGCAGGTTTGGTACTTTGGTGCGTTGCGAGACGAAGGTCTGTACCGATTCGTTGCAGTCGCGTATGATGCCGTACATCGAGCCTCGTTCCGTGCCGGTGTAATCCAAGTAGGTGAGCGGCGTGGAGGTGTAAAAAGTGTCGATGGATTCGCGCGTTCCGGGCATCTGCTTCTCAAGCGCGTCGAGCAGGCGTTCGGCTTTGCGCAGTTTGAAATCTTCGTAATCGGCGCCGCGCCGCCCTACCTTCGTGCCGTTCCATTGCTCTACATCTTCAAAATTCATATAGGCAAACAGCACGGCAGCCGTAGCAAAACGCTGATCGGGCGCGGCGCAAAGGTGCATATAAAGGAACGACTTGGGCCAGTCGGCATCGGTGTAACGTTCACATCCCCAGACACTCGCGCCGTTATAATGGAAAAAGTTCGAGTTGAGATAGGGCATTGCGTTGGGTTTGAAACGGATATAGACGGTGAAGTTCGACACTGTATTGCGCAGGCTCATAATACGTTCGCGATAGGATTTGCGGATAAGATGGGTGTCGAGCAGCTCGACGGTACGGCGCGGATGAATGTTCGAGATAAAGTAGTCGCCCTCGATGGAATCGCCATTTCGGAGCGAAATACTGACTGCTGCCGTGTCGTTGCAGTTTATCTTGACCACTTCGGACGAGCGATATACCTCGCCGCCCATAGCGCGGATGGACTTGACGAGCGAAAAGGCGATGGCGTCGCTGCCGCCGACAATACGAAAGGCACTGCGGTTGTAGAAATCGTTTATCAGCGCGTGGATATAGAGCGGCGTTTTGTCGCGCAGTCCGGCGTAGAGCGGCAGGTTGCCCGCAAGCACTTCGCGTAGCCGTCGATTGTCTGTTACCGAGTCGATAAAAGCGCTGGCGCTCTGTTTGATATATTCGGGATTGAGCAGCGTAACGGGATCGGTACAGCGCAGCGAATAGAGCGGCGAATCGTCAGCTACACTGCGTATGGTGCTGAAATAACGCTCCAGATTACGCCGTTCGTCGGGGAAACGGGCTGAGAGCGTCTCGACAAACTGCTCAGGACTGTTGGCGAAGGCATAACGCTCGCCACCGATAGAGATGATGTCGTAAGCCGAAGTGTCGAGCGGCGACGCCACGACGTCGGGAAACAGCGACAGGTAACGGAAGAAGCGGTTTAGCGTCTGCCCTTCGGCAAGGCTGCCGACATAGTGCATCCCCGTCTCAAACTTCACGCCCTGCCGCGTAAATGTCTGGAGGCAGCCGCCCACCTGCGCGTTCTTCTCGAAGATGCTCACGCGATAGCCGTTTTTGGCGAAGATATATCCGCAAGCCAAGCCGCCAAGTCCACTGCCTATGATTATGATGTTTTTAGTCATATTTTGTTATTCTTAAACTTGTTGTAAATTATATTGTTGAGTGCTGTAAACGCTGATATTTTCGGGCAATCCGGCGCAGTTTCGCGCCACCGCCGCCTTGTCTTCGTCGTCTTCGACGGTGATGATCCGCTTGTTTTTGTGCGCGAGGGCATACATAAAAGCGAAAACGCCATAGCCGCTGTTGCGAATAATGACGGTGGATTCGTCGATTTCCTGCACCGGCAAGTCGCGCGTCGCCTCTGCCGCAGCTCCAAAGTGCACTTTCACTCCTTTATAAACGAAATTGTGCATCACAAAAGGCTTAAAATAGTCCGGAGTCTCGATTTCATCGCAAATGCTATTAAACGTTTGACGGTAATATTGGCGGATTTGCTTGGTACGGACGGCATAATCGCTGCTGAAACGGCTGTCTGTCAGCGTGATACGCTCGTGTACCTGTACCGTTATGCCACCTTGACGCAGCATAAAATCGCTTTTAGGCAGCACATCGCCTGCGCCGTGAATGAAAACCGGCAGTATGTCGAGCTTCAGCTGCTCGGCAAGATAGAACGCGCCACGATGAAATCGCCCGATTGACGAATTTTCGGAGCGTGTGCCTTCAGGGAAAATCATTATCGAATAGCCCTTGCCGACCCGTTCCGACAGCACTTCGAGGCTGTTTTCAAAACCCTTGGACGCGGGATAAAAATCGGCATAACGGATCAGTATGCCATAAAAAATGTTGTTCCACACCCAGTCGTTGGTCATAATGATGATTTTCGGATTGAGCATCAGCAGGCACATCAGGTCGAGATGCGACTGGTGATTGGAGATGATAACTGCCGGATTATCAAATGTTTCGCCGGCAAGGTTGTCGAAACGGAATTTCACTCCCGGCACCCGTTTGATAACAAATCTCGACATACCGCAGAGTATTTTATGGTAAATCAGTCGTTTACGTTCAGTTTTTCGTCCGAAAGCGAACAGGCAAAAGCCGATAACGGTTATCGAAATGCTGCCAAACAGGAAAAAGGCGAATGAATAGGCGGAATAGATTAAGCGTCTGACAGTTACGGGCACTTTGCGATAACTGCCGCGTTTCTGTGTCAGCCAGCGAAAGATAAGCGGCGGGATGATATATGCCATCAGCACGACCGAAAACATCCCGACGATGGTTACTTCGGCGAGCGAGCGCAGGGCGGGATGTTTGGCGAAAATCAGCGTCCCGATGCCAGCAAACATAATCAGCGACGAAAGGATGATGCTGTTTTTGTGCGAGCGCAGCACCTGACGGCGATAAGCGTACTCGTAAATCAGTCCGTCGGTAATGAAAATCGTGTAGTCGTCGCCCTGCCCGAAAATAAATGTGGCGAGGATGATGTTGACGATATTAAAACGAATATCAAACATTTGCATAATGCCCAAGATCCAAATCCAGCTGATGGCGAGCGGCAGGAAAGCCAGAATACTCAATTCGAGCCTGCCAAACGAGATGGCGAGGAACGCAAACACGATGAAACCGCAGATATACAGCACATAATTGAAGTCGTTCGAGAGCGCGTCAACCATTCGCTGCCCGACGTCGCGGGTGTCAAACGTAAACGAGTCGCCGACCGTACGGAACGCCTTTTCGACAGCGGAAGTGTTGTCGTTATCGCAGTACAGCAGCGTGATAAGCATACTCTTCGTGCCGTCGCCGATAAGATAGTTGCCTGTCAGAGCGGATAAAGGCGTATTTTCGGCGATTTCACCGGCAAAATTTGCAAAATCATTATCGAGAAGACGGATAAACGGACTGAAAGCGCCTTCATTAAATCCTGCCGACCGACTTGCCGCAATAAGATTTTTCTCGATGGAATCGCGATTTTTGTTGCGAAAATCGTTCCAGCGGGCTATGCGTTGCCGCAGTTCGCCGTCGGATGCAAGCCAGGAGCCGATGCCCGACACCTGAGTGATAATACCTGCTTGACTGAGCGAGTCGATCGTCGGCAAACTCCGCTCGTAAGCCGTCAGCGCTCCGTTGCGGTCGGCGCCTTCGCTGACAAGATAAACGATATCGCTGCCACGACGTTCGACCGAGCGTAGCAGGCTTTCCATATCGGCGCGTTGCTCGGCAGTCATATAATTGATGGCGTTCATACTCGGTTCAAACTGAGTGAAACGGCTCAAATAGAGGAAGATAGCCGTGAGCGCCACGACCGACAGCACTATCCAGCGGTTGCGTTCGGGCGCAAAACGCGACAGAAAGCCGAAAGTCGAAGCAGGTTCAGGCGATTTCATCGGATTTTTCTTGAGATAATGCGGCAGGAAAACGAGCGTAAACAGTATAGCGCCCACAAGCAGCAGCGAGCCGAACAGTCCGAGGTCGCGCATCGCCGACGAGCGGATAAAAATCAGGCTCAAAAACGCGCTGACGGTCGTGATATTGCCAATCAGCAGCGGCGAAATGATTTCTTTCAGGGCGTTTCCGGCGTCGGCGGAATGTCGGCTGTGGCTGATGAAATGCAGCGGATAATTTACGGCTATACCGATAAATACTGAGCTGACACCCAGCGCAATAATGGATATTTCGTTAGTGAAAATCGCTGTCATTCCGAGCGCAAAAAGCCATCCGAAAGCCACTGATGCGAATATAAGCAGAATATGGCGTAATTTCCTGAAAAAGAACAGTAAAAGCAACAGTATAAGCGCTATCGACAGAGCCACGGCAAGCAGGCTGTCAGACTTGATTTGCGAAGCGTTGGTTACGGCGATGACCGGACCTCCGAAAAGTGTGATTTTGACGCCCGCAATCTCGCTTTCGGTTTGCTGTATTACGCTGTTAATCATTGCTGTAAGTTCGCTGTTACGACTTGTCTCGCTGACCCCGTAAGGCGAAGTGAGGATGATGACGCCGCGCTGTCCGGCTGGGGTGAACAGATGCCCGTCGCGCTGTTCGTAGCCGTCGCCCGCCCGCAGAGTGTTGAGCCGTTGCCATACGGGGGTGAAGAGGTGCAGAGGGTCGTTGACAACTTCGTCTCGCGTAATCGTGCCTGACGGTAGCATAAGTATCTGTTTGTCAGTCTCTAAAATTGCCTGATAATTTGCCGCGCCGAGCAGCAAATCCATACGCGAGTAGTCGGCATCGGACAGGAAAAGCGGGATGTTGGCGCGAATAAAATTCATCGTCTCCAGCACGTTTTCATCGTCGGCTTTGGTCATCGCGCCGGCGAGAATATTGGCGCTGTCGGCATCGGCAAGAGACGCGCTGAAGGCATCCATAGCGTTGATAATCAGTTCTTTGCTGTCGTCAGCTACGGTGTCGAGCGCAGCAAAATACACCATCAGTTTGTCGGAATTGCCGATATGCGTATAAACGGCATTTATGCGTTCGTTGGCTTTGCTGTCGGGCAGAAAATCGGCGATGTCTTCGCGATAGTCAAGTCTGAGCATCAGCGCAATAAATATCCCTGCAAGCGCTAATGGTAACAGCGTTGCAAGACGTGTGTGTACCGACAGGTATTCATAAACTTGAACAAAGAATTTTGTCATAACGAGTTCTTTTCGGCTGCAAATATACGCGAAAAAATAATTTTTTGAGGAAAGAAATATCGTGGATAATCATAAAACCGCTATATTTGCAGCGAAATATATTTTAAAAAACAATGAAAACGAACATTTTTTATCTGACAGTGATTTTAACAACGCTTTTGTTTGCCTGCGAAAATGCGGGAAAGAACGAAACAGTGAAGGGGATCGACCCCGCTAATCTTGACACGTCGGCTGTACCGGGCGACGATTTCTACCGTTATGCCGACGGCGGTTGGGCTGAGGCTCACCCGCTGCGACCCGAACACGCGCGTTACACGACCTTCGACGCGCTGGGTGAGTCAACACGCGAACAGGTTAACAGCCTGATTTCGGAACTCTCACAACGTCAAAACGAACAAGGCAGCATCGCCCAGAAAATCGGCGACCTGTATGCCCTGAAAATGGACAGCGACAGGCTTAACCTCGAAGGCTCGGCGCCGCTTGTGCCGTATCTCGAAGCCTTGTCCGAGATTGAGTCGAAAGACGAGCTGACCTCGACGCTGGCAAAGCTGACCCGCGACGGCGTAAGGGCGTTTTTCAACTGCTATGTGGGCGCCGACGACAAAAACAGCACGATGAACATACTGCATCTGATGGCAGGCGGATTCGGGATGGGCGACCGCGACTATTATCTGAACGAAGACCCTCATTCACAGCAGTTAAGAGCAAAATATGTGGAGGTGATCGAGAAGCTGTTCGCCCTGTCGGGATATACTTCGGAAGAGACAAAACAGGCTACGGAAGCGATAATGAAAATCGAAACCCGCCTTGCCAAAGTGTCGCCTACGCGCGTCGAGCGTCGTGACCCCGAAGCTAATTATCATAAAATCAGCCTCGAAGAGCTGCAAAAACTGTCGCCTTCGATCAACTGGAAGGAGTATTTCGACCTTATCGGCGCCACGGGGCTGACGGAGCTTGACGTTGCACAGCTCAATCCCATCGCCGAAATCAGCAAAATCATTAACGATCAGGATCTTCTGAGCATCAAATATTATCTGTACTGGAAAGTTATCAGCGGCGCAACCTCGTCGTTGAGCGATGCTTACAGCGATACGGCGTTTGAATATTTCGGCAAGGCTCTCACGGGCGCAGAAGCTCAGCAGGAACGCTGGAAACGCGCCGTACAGTCGGTCAGCGGTGCTCTCGGACAGGCTCTCGGACAGATTTATGTGGATAAATATTTCCCGCCCTCGTCGAAAGAAAAAATGCTTACGCTCGTCAAAAACCTGCAAACGGCTCTTGGCGAACGCATTATGGCTCTCGAATGGATGAGCGACGAGACCAAAGCCAAAGCGATGGAGAAACTTTCGACTTTCCGCATCAAGATAGGTTATCCCGACAAATGGCGCGACTATTCGGAGCTGAACATCGACAAGTCGCTCTCGCTGTTTGAAAATCAGTTGAAGGTGGCGCAGTTCTCGCATAATTATCAGATGAGCCGCTTTAACAAGCCGGTTGACCGCGACGAATGGTTTATGACGCCGCAGACGGTCAACGCTTCGTACAACCCGACGTCGAACGAGATTTGCTTCCCCGCAGGCATACTCCAACCGCCCTTCTTCAATCCCGATGCCGACGACGCGGTCAACTATGGCGCTATCGGCGTAGTCATCGGGCACGAGATGACGCACGGCTTCGACGATTCGGGGCGTAAATACGACAAAGACGGCAACCTGACGGAATGGTGGACGGCAGAAGACGGCGAACGCTTCACCGCCCGCGCCAAGGTGCTGGTTGATTTCTTCAATAATATCGTAGTCATCGACACCGTTCACGCCAACGGCGAATACACCTTGGGCGAGAATATTGCCGATCAGGGCGGATTGCAAGTCTCGTGGCAGGCATATCAGAATACGCTGAAAGGCAAGACGGCGCCCGCGCCTATCGACGGATTCACCGATGCACAGCGTTTCTTCCTCGGCTATGCAGCAGTATGGGCAGGCAATATACGCGATGCCGAAATACTGCGCCGCACAAAGATGGACGAACATTCGCTCGCTCGCTGGCGCGTCAACGGCGCGCTGCCGCATATCGACGCATGGTATGAAGCCTTCGGTGTAACGCCCGACAATAAAATGTATGTTCCGAAAGAACAAAGAGTATCAATCTGGTAAAAATAAACGCTTATGAAAACAAAAACTATCATCGCGGCAACGCTCGTTCTGCTGGCTCTTAACGCCTGCGTAACGACGTTTCGTCCGCCTGTTGATACCAGCATCACAGTCTATCAGCAGATACCGTTAGCGCCCAATGTGGTGCTGACGGTCGAGACGCCCGTAACCGTCGCTCCGGCGCCCAACTACGTCTGGATTGACGGATACTGGACGTGGGATTACGGCTATCGCGATTATGTATGGGTCGCGGGGCATTGGGAAGTAGCGCCTTACACGGGCGCCTACTGGATACCGGGTTACTGGGATTATTACAACGGCGGCTATCGCTGGATCGACGCCCGCTGGCTGCCTAACGACTATCATCTGACCTACGGCTATGTGCGCGGAAGGTACGATTATTTCGGTCGTCCGGTCTATTATCAGCGCCCCGAAATTGCCGTAAGAGCCGGATATGCTTATGCTTACGACCACCGTCAGGAATATCGCAGCAAGAGTTACAGCAGCTCGCCGATATTCAACAACGCGCCGAAAGAAGAACGTACCCGCATCACGCGCGAATATTTCAGCCGCGAGTCAAGCTCGTCCACCGGACGCAGCACAAGCGCCAGCTCATCGAGCAGCAGTTCGTCGTCGAGCGGACGCAGCACAAGCGCCGCATCAAGCAGCAGTTCGGCATCGTCGTCATCGTCGGGTCGCAGCACAAGCGCAGCGAGCAGCAGCAGTTCGTCGAGCAGTACCTCGCGCTCATCGTCATCGACAGCTCCGGCGCGCGCCACGACAGGTCGTACACGGCAGGAGACCATCCCCATCCGCACCTCGGAAGAACGGCAGTCAACCGGCACTTCGAGCAGCAGCGGCACGACAACAACGCCCTCTACAACAGGACGCACACGCCAGCAAAGCACTTCGACATCGACCACGACAACGCCCACGCGCAGCGGCACAACTACGCGGAGCAGCTCGACTACGACGCGCCAGCAGTCGTCGTCGTCGTCAAGTAGCACGACAACAAGGCGGCGTCAATAGAAAAAACGCGGTGAAAAGGGCTATTTTTCGAGTATTGCTTTCGTATCCGAAGCAATCATAAATTCTTCGTCGGTCGGGACTACCATCACGGTTACGCGGCTGTCGGGAGCGCTTATTACGGCTTCCTTGCCGCGGATGGAGCTGTTCTTCGCGACGTCGAGTTTGATGCCCATAAATTCGAGGAAAGTGCAGACGTATTCGCGTGTACTTGCCTGATTTTCACCTACTCCGCCCGTGAAGACGAGTATGTCAAGACCGCCAAGCGCAGCGGCATAAGCCCCGACGTATTTCTTGATTCGGTAAACATAGACGGCAAGTGCGAGTTTAGCCAACGGGTTGCCCGCTTCGATGGCGGCGTCGATTTCGCGCATATCCGACGAGACGCCCGAAATGCCGAGCACGCCGCTTTGTTTGTTTATCAGGTTCGACAGCTCTTTGGCGTTAAGACCTTCCTTATCAATAAGATATGCGAGCGCACCGGCGTCGATATCGCCGCAACGGGTGCCCATCAGCAGTCCTTCGACCGGCGTCAGCCCCATCGAAGTGTCGATCGACTGTCCGTTTTTGATAGCTGTTACTGAGCCGCCGTTGCCGATATGTGCGGTGATAATGCGCTGTTTGTCGTAAGGAACGCCGAGTATGTCGCAGGCGCGTCGCGAGACATAGCGGTGGCTGGTGCCGTGGAAACCGTAGCGCCTGACGCCATATTTTTTGTACAGTTCGTAGGGGATGCCGTAGATATATGCGTAGTCGGGCATTGTCTGGTGAAAAGCCGTGTCGAAAACGGCGACCTGCGGCGTTGTCGGCATAATTTTGCTTATAGCAAAGATTCCTTCGAGATTGGCTGGGTTGTGCAGGGGCGCGAGGTCGGAACATTCCTGCACTTTGGCGATGACTTCGTCGGTTATCAGCACGCTCGAAGCGAATTTTTCGCCGCCGTGCACTACGCGATGACCTACGGCGTCGATTTCACCGAACGATTTGATGCAGCCGTAGCGGGCGTCGGTCAGCGTTTCGAGCACAAAGCTGATGCCTTGTTCGTGTCCGCGTATATCGCGTTCGAGGACGACTTTTTCGCCGTTTTTATCGGTCAGTTTGAGGAATGCGCCGTCGAGACCGATGCGTTCGATGCCGCCCTGCGCCATCACTTCGCCCGATGTCATATCGAAGAGTTTGTATTTTATTGAACTGCTTCCGCAGTTAAGGACTAATGTTTTCATTTACAGTGTGTTATTTGTTATGTTGTTTTAAGCCTATGGATTGATTGGCGGCGATGACGACCATCTGATAGATATCGTCAACCGAGCATCCGCGCGAGAGGTCGTTTACGGGCGCCGCCATACCTTGCAGGATGGGACCGATGGCTTCGGCACCTGCAAGCCGCTGCACAAGTTTGTAGCCGATATTTCCGGCTTCGAGCGAAGGGAAGACGAGCACGTTGGCTTTGCCTGCGACGGGGCTGCCGGGCGCTTTTTTTGCGCCGACGGCGGGCACGAGGGCTGCGTCCGACTGCAATTCGCCGTCGAGCAGCAGTTCGGGCTGCATCTCTTTTGCTATCCGTGTGGCTTCAACCACTTTATCCACCATCTCGTGCGAGGCGCTGCCTTTGGTCGAGAAGCTCAACATCGCTACGCGCGGCTCCATACCGGCGAGGATACGGGCTGTCTGCGCCGATGAAATCGCGATTTGCGCCAGCTCCGAAGCCGTCGGGTTGGGCGTTACGGCGCAGTCGGCAAATACCAGCACGCCGTCGTCGCCATAGCTTTTATCAGGTACAAACATCAGGAACGCTCCCGAAACGCATTTGATGCCTGCCGTCGTCTTGATGATTTGCAGAGCGGGACGGAGCACGTCGCCCGTGAAATTCTGCGCACCGGCAATCTCGCCGTCGGCGTCGCCCGCCTTGATCATCAGGCATCCGAGGTAGAGCGGGTTTTCGACAAGCTCGGCAGCTTTTTCAGCCGTCATACCTTTGGCTTGCCGCAACTCGAACAGCAGGTCGGCATAAGCCTGTTTTTTCGCGTGCTGCTTCGGGTCGATAATCGTTGCGCCGCCGATGTGTTGGAGCGCATACGAATGAGCCAAACGCTTGATTTCATCGGGATTACCGATGAGGATAATATCCGCTGTCCTGTCGGCAATCAGCCTGTCGGCGGCTTTGAGCGTCCGTTCTTCCGTTCCTTCGGGCAGCACTATCCGCTGTATGTCGGCGCGCGCCCGTTCTGTCATTTTGTTAATTAAATTTGCCATTGAATATCGTGTTAAATGCCGAAAAAATACTTAATTTGCTATATCGGCATTGCAAAATTAGTTAAAATTCGTGAGCAAAGATAATAATTTAGGAAAAATTAACTGTTAATGTCCATTTCTTTAGTTCCCGACAGGATTTGTTGCAATGTTTCAGCCGATACGTTAGCTTGGATTTTGCCGTTATGAGCGACGGCGATGGTGCCGCGTTCTTCGGAAACGATGACTATCAGGGCGTCGGTTTCTTTCGACATACCCAGACCGGAACGGTGGCGCAGTCCCATATCTTTCGAGATATTGGCGTCGTGAGCGACGGGCAGGATACATCCTACGGACTTAATTTGGTTGTCGGCGATAATCATTGCGCCGTCGTGCAAGGGGCTGTTTTTGAAGAAGATATTCTCGATCAGGCGGGCGTTGACGTCGGCAGTAAACATTTCGCCGGTATGGATATATGCCGACAGGTCCATTTCTTTCTGGATGACGATTAGCGCTCCGGTTTTTTTGCGTGCCATATTCATACAGGCGAGCACGACGGGGGCGACGAACTTGTTTTTGTCGGCATCGCCGTTTTTGCGCGAAAACAGGTTGACGAAAAATTTCCATCCGCGATTAGACCCCAGCGCGACGAGGAATTTGCGTATATCGTCTTGAAACAGAATAACAAGGACGAGGAAACCGACGCTGATAAACTTGTCGAGAATCATACCCATCAGCCGCATTTCGAGCACCTGCGAGACGAGCAGCCAGACAACGATTATCGACACGACGCCGCCGAAAATGGCAAGCGTCCCCGAACTTTTCATCAGCTTATAGATCTGATAAAGGAAAAAAGCGACTAACAGGATGTCTAACACATCTTTTATTCCAAACGACACTAACATATTCATTCGTTTTTCAGTTTTTCAGTTATTTTAATTATATCGACAGCTGCTTTGACGTCGTGCACACGCAGGATATCGGCTCCGTTGAGCGCGGCGAAGGTATTCAGCGCCGCCGTTCCGATGAGGCTTTCGTCCGGCGTGGCGTCGAGCAGCTTGTATATCATACTCTTACGCGAGATGCCGACAAGCAGGGGGCAGTCGAAAGCGTCGAACTCCGGCAGCGCACGCATCAGCTCGTAATTTTGTTCTAAGGACTTTGCGAAACCGAATCCGGGGTCGATGATGACATCGTTGACGCCCGCCAGACGCAGGGTTTGCACTTTCTCCGCAAAAAACAGCATAATTTCTTCCATCAAATCGTCGTAATCGGTTAAATGCCGCATCGTTTGCGGAGTTCCGCGCGAGTGCATTAATATATAAGGTACGCGAAGATCGGCTACGGCGTCGAACATTTCGCTGCTTCCGCCCGAAATATCGTTGACGATGGCGACGCCGTATTCTTCGACAGCCTGCCGCGCTATGTCGGGGCGGAAAGTATCGACCGAGACTATAGCATCGGGATAATCGTTGCGCAGGCAGGCGAGGGCGGGCTTCAGACGCGCCATCTCTTCCGCCGCCGTTACTTCGGCTGCATCGGGACGCGACGAATAGCCGCCGAGGTCGATTATCGTGCCGCCTTCGCCGATGATTTCGTCGATACGCAGGCGGATGGCTTCGTCGGTCAGGACGCGGCTACGGTCGTAAAACGAGTCGGGCGTAACGTTGAGGATACCCATCACGACAGGCTTGTCGAGCGTGAGCAGCCGTCCTTTTACGTTCAGCGATTTGGCGTCTTTTTTCATTTTTCCGCAGATATTTTTCTGCAAATATAAAGAAATTCTGCAAAATACATTAATTTTGTTGCTGATTTTTGTCTTAAATTACAATTTATGAACATTTCAGACCTGTATCAAATCTATCTGAATCACCCGATTGTAACGACAGACAGCCGCAACTGTCCTGTCGGGTCGATATTTTTTGCTATCAGGGGCGACAAGTTCGACGGCAACAATTTCGCCGCTGCAGCTCTTGAAGCGGGCGCCGCTTATGCCGTTATCGACCGCCGCAGGGCAAAAACCGACGAGCGTATGCTGCTGGTCAAAGATACGCTGGCGACATTGCAGCAGTTGGCACAGCATCACCGCCGCACACTCGGTATTCCCGTCGTCGCTATCACCGGCACCAACGGCAAGACGACTACCAAAGAACTCGTCTCGCGTGTCCTCTCGGCTAAATTCAAGACTTACAGCACCGAAGGCAATCTCAATAACCATATCGGAGTGCCGCTGACCCTGCTGCGCCTGACCTGCGAATATCAGATCGCCGTCGTGGAGATGGGCGCTAACCATATCGGCGAGATACGCACACTGGCAGACATTGCGCAACCCGACTACGGACTGATAACCAATATCGGTTATGCCCACCTCGAAGGTTTTGGCTCGTTTGAGGGCGTCGTTCGTGCCAAAGGCGAACTGTATGACTACCTGCGTGCGCACGGCGGGAAAATTTTTATCCGTAAGGGCGACGCTACGCTGCAATCCATAGCTTCAGGTCTGGAACAGATAAGCTACGGCGCTGACGAAAACGCCGACGTCGCAGGTCGGGCGACGGGCGACTATCCGTTCCTGAGCGTCGAAGTGAAGGAACCGCCGTCGGTGATTCATACTCAGCTTGTCGGCGACTACAACTTAGACAACGTGCTTGCCGCCGTAGCCGTCGGTCGATATTTCGGCGTCGCACCGGACGAGATCAACGCCGCCATCGCGTCCTACACGCCGCAGAACAACCGCTCGCAAATGCGGAAAACTGAGCGTAACACGCTGATCATCGACGCCTATAACGCCAATCCGAGCAGTATGAAAGCCGCTATCGACAACTTCGCCGCTATGCCTGCGCCAAACAAAGCGCTTATCCTCGGCGATATGCTCGAATTGGGCAAAGACAGCTACAGGCTGCACTGCGAGGTGGTGCGCCATATCAAAGAGAAGCCGTTCGACCGCATATTGCTCGTCGGCAACGAGTTTTTCCGTGCAGGACTGGCAGAAGGCGGCTACAACGAATACTATTACGACGCCGATTACCTGCGCGACAAACTGCTGTCCCTCCCGCTGCACAATTACCATATCCTTATCAAAGGCTCGCGCGGAATGCAGTTAGAGAAGGTTTTGGACAGGCTGTAAGGATTTTTTTTCTGTCGGCGGAATAAGTAAATGTGTCGATAGAATCGTTATAATGATAAAGCATATAGCCATGGAAGATCCGTTATTAGATGATGACTTTTTAGACGACTTCAAGGCGCTGTACAAGAAAGAGGCGCCGGCGATGGTTGCTTTTGCAGCCAGGTTTACCGACCTTGCTGCGGGAGAGGATATTGTGCAGGATATCTTTTTGAAAATATGGGAGAAACGCTCGTTTATGTTCCTCAAAGAAGGTATTCACACTTACCTGTTTCACGCCGTGCGTCATGCCTGCCTCGACTATCTGAAACATCTCGATGTGCGCGCCGACTACGAAGCCGCCGTGCGCCTCAAACTGCAAATCGAAGAGCTGTACTACAACAACGACCCGGATTTTATCGCCGAAACGGATGAACGTATGTCGGTGGTTTACAGCGAGATAGATAAACTGCCGTCGCGCTGCCGCGAGATTTTCGTAATGTCGTATCTCGAAGAGCGAAAGGCGGACGAGATAGCCAGACTGCTCAATATCTCGAAACGCACTGTCGAAGCACAGCTCTATAAAGGCTTGAAAATGATACGCGATGCGATAAAAAAAACGATAAAATCTGCACCTGAGTAAGTAATATTTCCGGATGAATCGTATATAAATTAAACCGATAAACGAAAAAATGTCGAAAACAGATAACATAGAAAGCTATATCGTAAGATATCTGCACGGTGAAATCGCAGAGGACGAACTTCGCGAGCTGACCGAATGGCTCGAACTTGCGCCGGAAAACAAAGAAATGTTTTTCGACCTGAAAGGCGCTCACGACCGGATGATCAAGCATCGCATAGTGAGCGACGACGAGCTGGAACGCAGCTGGCAGCGAATGCAGCAGAGGATAGTCGCTCAACCGGTTAAGCCGTCGATTGCTGTGCCTAAAACGCCGAAACGCAAAGCCATCGTAATAGCGTTGAGCTATATCGCCGCGGCGTCGGCAGCCGTTCTGATATATCTCGGTATCAGCGCATTGATTGAGCATCGCGGACAGGCGGACGAACCGGCACTGGCTGTGGTGTACAACGAAATCAGCGTCCCGAAAGGCAGCACGCCGAACACGGTAAAACTGTCGGACGGCAGCATCGTACACCTGAACGCCGCCTCGTCGCTACGCTATCCTTCGACATTCGACGACGATATGCGGGCGGTCTGGCTCGACGGCGAAGCATATTTTGAAGTAACGGCAGACAGCCTGCATCAGTTTGCCGTTCACCTGAAACAGCAGGACGTGATCGTTCGCGGGACGAAATTCAATGTCGAAGCCTATCACGACGGTGAGTACAGCATCGTTACGCTTGCGGAAGGCAGCGTCGCGCTCGTGTCGTCGGACGAAAACGGGGATAACGCCACGCGGATAAGGCTGCGCCCGGGTCAGAAAGCGCATTTCGACCGTAAAACGGGAAAAGTAGCCGTCGAAGAAGCAAATGTAGAATTGGCAAACAGCTGGATACGTGGTGAATACAAGTTCAAGGACGAACCACTGTTGCTTATCGCCCAAAGACTCGAAAAATATTACGACATCAGCATCCGTTTCGACGACGAAAAAGCCGAAAAAGTCTGTTTTACAGGCACATTCTCGCTACGCCAAAACATCGACGAAGTGATGCGGATAATCAATAGCGAACGGCAATTCAGATACAGCCGGTCGGGTAACGAAATTCACATCAAAAGCCGACAGTATTAACCCTTAAAAAACGGAATATCATGAATAACGGTCCATAAGTAATAAAAAAAAGAGAACCGGACGACGGTTGCAACATCTTCCGGTTCCAACGTCTTTGAGTTAATCAATTCTTACGCACGTAATAATTATAGGCAAAGAAACGGGCGCAAGAAAGTCTTAAACAAAAAAACATTCAAATTTATGTATAAAAATCGAATTAGAAACAAAAAAGTCTGTATAAAAATCGGACACATTATGAAATTAACATTTATTTTGACTCTGGCAGGCGTTATGTACGCTGCGGCATCGACGTATGCGCAGGAACATCGCGTGTCGGTACAGGTAAAAAACGGGACGTTCTACGACGTCATCACGCAGATAGAAAAACAGTCGGAATTTATGTTTTTCTACAAAAGCGAGGAAATCAATAACGACCGGCAAGTATCGCTGGTCGCCAAGAACAAACTGGTTTCCGAAGTGCTCAATGAGCTGCTCAAAGGTCAGGGATTGAGTTATCGTATCCTCGACAGGCATATCATTATTACGAAGTCGCCGGTCGCCCCCGAACAGCAAACGCGACAGGTTACAGGAACGGTCGTCGATGTGAATGATGAGCCGATAATCGGAGCTACAGTTATTGAAAAAGGCTCGTCAAGTAATGGTACAGTAACCGATATGGATGGTAAATTTGCATTGACCGTTTCGGATAATGCCACGCTGCGCATCTCTTTTGTGGGGTATATTTCGCAGGAAATCAGCGTGGTGGGACAAATCGACTTCCTTACTGTTACTCTGCTTGAAGACACCCGCGCGTTGGATGAGATAATAGTTGTCGGTTACGGCACACAGTCAAAACGGTTTGTATCAGGGTCTGTGTCAAGTCTTAAAATGCAGGAAGTGAGCAGAGATTTGCCCAATACTAATGTTTCGCAATCATTGAATAGCCTTCCCGGAATTCAATTTATTGGAGATGGTCGTCCGGGACAAGACGGAACAGTCTTGATTAGAGGACAAAATTCTTTGAGCGGAGGTAATACGCCTTTAATTGTGCTTGACGGCATCATATTTTCGGGCAGTCTGTCAGACATCAATCCCCAAGATATTGAAACAATTGATATTCTGAAAGATGCCAGTTCTGCAACAGTGTACGGTTCAAGGGCTTCAAACGGTGTAATACTTATCACTTCTAAAAAAGGGACTACCGAAAAACCGACCATCAGAGTTAATTTTTTCACAGCAGTGTCAAATCCGACTCATCAACTCAAACTGCTTACCCCCGAACGTTATATTGAGCGTCGATTAGACTGGAGAAAACAACAAGGATTAGAAGCCGACATTGCCAATATTGCAAGCTATTTGTCAATAACAGAGGCTGATAACTACAAAAATGGCATTTCACATAATTCATGGGATGTTATTTCTCAACATTCAAGTACAAATGCCGTTGATGTAAGTGTTTCCGCCAATACAAAATATATAACATATTATTTGTCAGGCTCATTCAACGACGAAAGGGGTTTGATATATAACGATAACCAAAGACGAAATACATTTAGGTCAAATATAGGAAGCAGGATAACGGACTGGTTTGCTATTGGAATGGATGCGACATTTTCTTTACGAGATATGTCAGGAAAAGAAGCAAGTGTGTCGGACGCTTACAGGGCAAGTCCATTTTCTACGTTTTATTATGAAGATGGAGAACCGACGCACTATTCAGTTGAAGATGAGCAAGCCGGTACCAATCCTTTATATAGCGCATTGTTGACAAAAAATGAAGAGATTTATGAAAATCTGTTCAGCAATTTTTATGCCGACATTGACATTCCTTTTATCGAAGGATTGAATTATACTGTGAACTATTCTCCGAATATACGCTGGGGGCATAATTATAATTATGTAAGGCAAGATCAACATCTTACGAATAACATGACCAATGCCAGCAAGTTCAATCAAAGAGAATATAATTGGGTTTTGGAAAATATTGTCAGTTACAGGAAAACAGTCAATGACCATTCATTCGATTTGACCTTGCTGTACAGCCGGAGCCACAGCCAATTTGAATCAACAACGGCGAATGCCAACCAGTTAAATATTGACGGTCTGGGATGGAATGCTCTTGCATTGGGAGCGACGCTAACGAATACTTCCAATGCATATATTACAAATGGAGTGTCTTATATGGGACGTATAAATTACCGGTTTTTGAACCGTTATTTAGCCACTCTTACTGCACGACGTGATGGAAGTTCAGTATTTGCACGAAATCATAAATATGCAACTTTCCCATCAGCATCATTGGCATATATTATATCGGAAGAGCGGTTTTTTAAGAAAATTTCAGCAATCAACTTGCTAAAATTGAGGGTGTCGTATGGTTCTGTTGGTAATCAGGCTATTTCTCCATACCAATCGTTAAGTTTGTCGGGTATGAAAAATTATGTGTTCGGAGATGGCAGTTCAACCAGTACTGGAATTGTAACATCCTCTCTTGGCAATGATGATCTGAAATGGGAAACAACGACTTCACGTAATGTCGCTATTGATTTTGAGTTGTTTGACAATCGTCTTGGTGGTACGATTGAACTGTATGACAGCGACACGAAGGATTTACTTGTCCGAAGGGCTATTCCTGTAATGAATGGTTACACTTCGATTTTCTCAAATATTGGTCAAACGAATAATCGTGGCATAGAACTGTCATTACATTCTGTCAACATGCAAATAAAGGATTTCAGGTGGTTGAGTGATTTTTCATTCACATACAATCAAAACAAGATTGTACATCTGTATGGCGAAGATTTGAACAGCGACGGAAAAGAAGATGACGATATTGACAACAGTTGGTTCGTCGGGAAGCCGATAAACTCATATTATGATTATGTTTTTGACGGGATTTATCAAGAAGGCGACACGGATATTCCTGCCGGACAAGCGCCGGGTTTTGTTCGAGTAAAAGACTTGGATAACAATGGTATAATAGATTCGAGAGACCGAACTGTTGTTTGTTCGGGCGGCACGCCCAAATATCAGATCTACTTGCGGAACAGTTTTGAGTATAAGAACTTTTCCTTAGCAATATCTTTGTTTTCGTTGCTTGACTGGAACGCTAAATTTAATCTGATAAATCCACTTGTCCCGGGCAGAAGTTTGGGTTCAATTGATGCCGGTTGGTGGACAAGTGAAAACAAATCAAACGATAGACCGGCGTTAAATTACAGTAATCCGCTAAAAACCAGCTGGTATATGAGTCGCGATTTTGTCAGGATCAAAGACATTTCACTCTCGTATGAATTTGACAGCAAATTTCTGCATAAGACCAAACTGGCAGGATTGCGGCTTTTTATAAGTGGAAAGAATCTGTTGACTTTGACTAAATGGCCCGGATTAGACCCTGAAAGTGGTGGCGATTATATTGATGAGCAGGGCTACGAACTATTGTATCCCATGCCTCGTACATATTCTGTTGGTCTAAATATTGCATTTTAATAAACTTAAAAATAAAATAATTATGAAAAGTGAAAATAACAAACACAAGATTTTATTACAGGTTTTAATTGTGCTGAGCGGATTTATTTGCTCGTGTTCAGATAAAATTTTAGAGGAAGTACCCCTGTCTTCATTGAGTGCAGAAAATACGTTAATCTCAAAAGCCGGATTTGAAGCATACTTGAACGGTTTGGTATGGTGTGCAAGAGAAGAATATTCTCAAAATGACAACAATTTCTTTATCACAAATTTTCCCGGCACCGATGTTGGCGAAGATGCGGGTGAAGAGTATTACACTTATCGTAACTGGATTTCATATTTAACGCCTAACACGCCGGAAGTATCGACAAATTGGGTCTGGGCATATACTAAAATGATTCCGCTGGCAAACAATATAATTGTTTACGCAGACAAACCTGAACTTGCCGGTATATGGACTAATGAAGCCGAAAAGAACGCCGTGATTGCTGAAGCACGATTCTTTAGAGGATACACGTATAATTTTCTGGCAAACCTTTATGGTGGAGTGCCCATTGTCGATATGGTACTGAACAGTCCGAAATATGACTATGTGCGTACAACAAGGGATGAAGTCTATCGGTTTGCTAAAAGCGATCTCGAATTTGCTTCTACTTGGTTGCCGACTGCTGTGTCTCAGAAGGGGCATATTGTTAAAGCGGCAGCCGACCATTTGCTAACGGAAGTCAATATTAGTCTTGGATTATATGACGACGCAATAGTAAGCGCTTCAAATGTAATTAATTCAGGAATTTATCATTTGATGGAAGATCGATTTGGAAATGCGCTAAACCAACCCGGTGATGTGTTTTCGGATTTGTTTCAGAATGGAAATTTTAACAGTAATGATAACAAGGAAGCTATATATGTATGGCAGATTGACCCGTTAACTCCGGGTGGTGGCGGTTCTGTCGGTGGCAATCAAAGTATTCGCAACTGTGGTCCTTTTTTGACGAAAATAGTAGCGCCCGACGGATATGCAAATATTGCTACAGATATTTTGGGACGTGGTGTGGGGCGTGTTAGAGGCACCGTTTATTCCCTTTATACAATATGGGATGACCCGAACGATATCCGAAATTCAGAGCACAATATGCGACGCACGTTTTATTACAACAATCCGGCGTCTTCATACTATGAGCAGGAAATTGACCAGTCAACGCTTACTGCGGAGGACACATTAAGACGATTGTATGTGTATCCTCGAAAGATTGAAGGTGTGCCATGGAACAATAACAATACGTCAGGTCAGATTTCGGACGACGTGTATGTCTATCGTCTGTCCGAGACATACCTTCTTCGGGCAGAAGCATATTTTCGCAGTAATCAACTTCAAAGAGCGGCAGATGACATCAATACGGTCAGACAACGTGCCAAGGCGACGCCAATACAGGCGAACCAGGTTACATTGGACTACATCCTTGATGAAAGAGCAAGAGAGTTGCTGTTTGAAGAGCCGCGTCGCCGAACGCTTATAAGAATGAGCTTGCTGGTCGAAAGGGTAAAAAAGTACGGGTTAATGGAAAACTGGCGGAGTACTATTCAGGACTATCAGGGACTGTGGCCTATTCCTCAGTCAGCCATCGACGCTAATCTTGGATCCGTTTTAGAGCAAAATCCGGGCTATGCAAAATAAGTAATTTTAAATAATTTGGGCATTAAGGGACTGTCTTGATACTTAAGGCAGTCCCTTAATTTTTGTTTTTGAAAAGAAAAACATCCAGCAGGATAGTTTCCGCTTTAACTAACGACGGAGTTATTGTACGAGCAGGCGCGAAAAAAGGCGGCGAAAGAATAATTGCAAAAAAATGAGGCGATAAATGAAGATGTGTGAGGCGATAAACGCAATACTTCACCGTCGAGGACAAAAAAGTGTCAGAGGGGGTGTCAGAGTAAATCGGTAATTTTTGAATTGTTACAATTGTTATTGTATTGATTATTAGTGATATATGATTTGCGCTTATTCAATTTTTCCCTTTTTGAGGGGGTAAAAAGTGTCAGGGGTAGTGTCAGAGTAAATGAAATGCATTATTCACTCATATCGGCAGTATTGGGTTTCAATATTATTAGCTGAAGGGCGATAACCAAAACTACTGCCCCTATCAGCATTGCCATATCCCGTCCAAGGCTACCACTGTCAATGGATTTTCCAAGGAAATTAGTAATGAACGCACCGGCGGAGATACCCGCAAGATTGAGCAAGCCATAGCCCGTGGCGCGATAACGAGCTGATACGAACTGACACAGGATGGGCATATTGTTTACATCGAACATCCCGAAGCCAAACCCAAAGCAGAAAGCGCCGAGAAAAACGGGCGTTATCGTCGCACCAAAGCCCAGCAGCAGCAACCCCGGAACGGTAAGCGCCAAACCAATTACGCCTGTATAGATGCGTCCTTTTAAATAGCTGCGCACCCATTTGTCGGACATCCAGCCTCCGACCAGTACACCCATTAAAGATGCGAAAGCCAGGGTCATCGTGGCAAAAGGTCCTGCGTCTTTCATTGGCATATCAAGCGTACTTACGAACAAAGTCGGCAGCCAGCTCTTTGTCGCCCATCCCGGCAAGCTCGGAGCGGAAAAATACAGCAATATCACCCAGAAAGAGATGTTACTCAACAGAACAGTCAATCCTTTGACAGCATTTTTCCATTCGATTTTCAGGCTGACTGGCGCCGTTTTGTCAATCACGTAGCCTTTCTTTTCGTGTAAAAAGAAGATTAGTACAAGGCTATATGCCATACCTACAATGCCAAACAGATGAAATGTCGCCTGCCACGATGAAAGCGCGGCAATCGTTGCGCCGAAACCGCCAAAAGCCTGTCCGAGATATATACCCGTCGTGTGAATACCGATAGCAAACGACCGCGTCCGCGAACTGTGGTAATCGGCTATCAACGACAGGGCAGCAGGCACATAAAAAGCTTCGCTGATGCCCATTATCGCTCTCAAAACATAGAGCTGCCCGAATGTGTGCGTATAACCCATTGCCAGCGTAACACCCGACCAGATGAACAGGCTCGCAGTTATCAGCCATTTGCGGTTTAAGCGGTCGGCAATAATTCCCGAAACGGGACTCATAAACGCATAAATCCAAAGAAAAACTGCCATCAGGCGACCGAAGTTCTCCGCCGACCGTAACGACTCAATGCTTTCCTGCATAAACGGTTGCATCGTCGATAACATCTGACGGTCAAGATAA
The DNA here is from genome assembly GCA_031272455.1 of Tannerella sp. Lineage (GTDB taxonomy): Bacteria > Bacteroidota > Bacteroidia > Bacteroidales > Tannerellaceae > Tannerella. Next base: position 24,504 of record JAISTS010000046.1, read on the forward strand.
TTCAAGATTGCTATGACCCACAGCATCCCGACAACTATCCAAGGGTAATATTTGCTCTCTTGAATCATAAACCATTAACGCTGATGACGGCAAATTTTACCGTTTCCCTGTTGTATGTATAAGTTACATAGATGTCGCCGTTAACGCCCTGTATAATAGCGGGATAACTAAATTCACCGCGCGGCGCGTCTTCGAGCGTCAGCATATCACGCCAGTTTGTGCCATCCGTCGAAACGGCTACGGATAATTTATTCCGTCCTTCCGTGAGGGGATTGTAAACGAGCAGGTGAGTTGCGCCGTCGGCAAGCGTTACGGCGTCAATGCCCGAATTGTTGTTTGGGAGTACGGTTGCCTCTAATTTGCTCCATGTCTTGCCGTTGTCGGACGACCACGACTCGACAATTTTCCGGTTTTTGCTTCTGCACAATAATTGCAGGCGCCCGTCGCTGTGAAACAATACGGTCGGCTGTATGGCGTCGAATCCGTTGTTGTCTATTTCCGTCTTTTCCCATCCCGACAGGTCCTGATTGGAATATTCCATATATACGCGCCATCCCAGATCGTCCTCGATGCTTGTGGGATAGAGGATTTTGCCGTCAGCCATTCTGATAGCCTTGTTTTTAATCGGACCTAACAGATTGTCGGGGATGCGTTTTTCATCCGACCATGTCATTCCGCCATCCTGCGAGATTTTATACACTCCGCACCATTTCGACGGCGATGGTCCTATCTTATAATACAGAATAATATCGCCGTTGTCGCGTTTGAACAGAACAGGGTTCCAGCACGGATTACGAAGCAGTTCATGTTCAACGCCGTCAGCAATCCGGAACGGTTTGTCCCATTTGCCGTTCCTGTAAAAGGCTCCGTAGATACATACGTCGGGATGCCTTTCATAACTGCCGCCAAACCATGCGGCGAGCACGCCGTTTCCCGTATCGACAATTGTAGATGCATGGGCGGAGGGATATGGTTCGTTGGCATAGATAAATCCCGTCTCCATCACTTTCAGCGATACCGGTTCTTCTGCTGTCGCACTCAAAGCGGCAATGGCTGTACAAAAAATACAAGTCGCAACTTGCAATAAATGTCTGATGCTTTCTTTTTTCATATTACGTCAAATTTTTATTCCCAATTTAATCAATTCGCGGCGAACCGTTTCCCGTTCTTTCTCTTCAAACTTATGAAATGGCTCTGCCATATAATCGCTGCAAACACCCATCAGATTTAACGCAGTTTTTATGCCTTTGATATAGCTGGATGCAAACCGTCCGATATTGTACAGCGACATACTGACGTCCATTACACGTGAATGTAGTTCGGTTATTTTCTCAAAATCAAAATTCGCGGCAGCATTGTACAGGGATACAAATAATTCGGGGAAAAGATTTGCGCCTCCATTGACACCCCCATGACCACCCATCATAACCGTTTCGGCAAGCATTTCTTCGGGACCAACCAAAATGCCGAAATCGGGTCTGTCGCGGAAGATATGTATCAGTTTCTGAAAATAGACGCCATTGGCAGAACTGTCTTTTATCCCAACAATATTAATATTGTCAGACAGCGTCCTGACGGTTTGCGGTTCTATCATCACCTTCACATGCGAGGGCATATTGTACAGAAACAGAGGCAGAACCAGTCGTTTTGCCAAATGCGTATAGTACTGGATAAGTTCATCCTGTCCGAGAGCGTAGTAATAAGGAGGGGCGGCAACCAGCGCATCCGCTCCGTGTTCAGCCGCAATGGTTGACAGAGCAAGACTTTCAGAAAAACTGGTATTCGTTATCCCTACAAGAACATTTATACGGTTGTTCACATAGCGGCACGTATGTTTAATCAGTTCTTTCCTGACATGGAAACTTATGTTCTGGGCTTCGCCGCTGCTTCCCAAAATAAAAACTCCGACCACGCCGCCCGCAATCAGACGTTCCAGTTGTTTTTCCAGCCCTTCGACATCGATCGTATCGTCGTCGAGCATGGGCGTTATTATTGGCGGGATTATCCCGCGTAAAGGTTTTACAAACATATTATTTATCATTACTTCAATATAAACGACTGACAAGGCTAAAATACGTACTTCCGACGTATGATTTTAAAATCCACCGCAAAAATATGCACTTAAATAATAAATTGCTATATTTGCGGAAAAAAAATTACGTTTATGAGCAACGAGCTTTTCAAATTTCTGCGCGAACTGCGGGTTAACAACAGTCGCGAATGGTTTTGCGCGAATAAAAAGCTAAAACTCAATACATTAAAATAATAACTATGAAACCGAAATTCAACTACGGATATCTCTGGCTGCTGACGATTGCGGCTGCGATGGGCGGCTTTTTGTTTGGCTACGACTGGGTCGTGGTGGGAGGCGCAAAACCGTTTTACGAGCCGTTTTTTGGCGTTACTACTGCTGCCGCCAAGGGCTGGGGCACAAGTTCGGCAATGATTGGCTGTATGATTGGAGCCTTTTTCTGCTTTTTGACAACGGAAAAATGGGGTCGTAAATGGCTTCTCGTCGCCGCAGGATTGATATTTTTCGTCTCGTCAATCGGCTTGGCGTTCTGCAACACTTTCTTCTGGTATAACGTTTGGCGTATCATCGGCGGATTGTCGATTGGCGCCACGCTGAATCTCTCGCCCGTTTATATCTCCGAGATGGTGCCGCCTCATATCAGGGGTAAATTTGTGTCTATCAATCAGTTGTTAGTTAATGTCGGCATTGTCCTTTGCCAGACGGTCAACTGGGCTATTGCTGTGGCTCACGACACGAGCCTCAGTCCTGCCGACGTCGGGTTCATTAACACGTGGAATGTGCAGACGGGCTGGCGATGGATGTTTGGTGCGGTAGCTGTTCCGGCGCTGATTTTCATGGTCATGATGATTATCGTACCCGAAAGTGTCCGCTGGATGGTGAAAAACAGGCAGGAAAAACGCGCCCTTGAGACGCTGCGAAAGATCGGTGGCGACGAATATGCTGCACAGGAATTGAAGGATATATCCGAAACAGTTGTCGGCGAAGATACGGGCATGAATTTCAAGGCGTTGCTGCAACCTAAAATGATGAAGATACTCGGATTGGGATTTTTCTTGGCTATGCTGCAGCAATGGTGCGGTATGAACGTAACGTTCTATTATGCAGCCGATATCTTCACTCAGGCAGGATACGGCGTCAGCGAGATGATGATGCAGATAGTTATTCTCGGCGGAATAGCGATGCTGTCGGTGGTAGTTTCTATTGTGATGATAGACCGTGTAGGGCGCAAACGCCTGATGCTGTGCGGAACAGCGGCTATGACAGTGATGTACGGCATTATCGGTTTTATGTTTTATCGCGACATCAGCGGTTTGCCGATAGTGATTGCAGTGCTCCTCAATCTGATGGCATATCAGCTGACGCTGGCGCCCGTTGTATGGGTCATCTTGGCGGAGATCTTCCCTAATCGTGTGCGTGGCGCGGCGATGTCGCTGTCAGCCTTAGTGCTCTGGATAGGCAATTTCTCGCTCACCTGCTCATTCCCCGCTATCAAGGAAAGCATAGGTTGGGCAAACAACTTCTGGCTCTACGGCGCAATATGCCTCGTCGGCTTCGTCCTGCTGTATTTCATCCTGCCGGAAACAAAAAACAAATCCCTCGAACAGATTGAAAACGAACTGACGAAGGACATGGACAGCCTGTGAATAAAAAAAATAATCGAAATTTTGTTTTGCAAGAAAAATTGCCCTACCTTTGTATTTTCAAAAAAGAAACAAATGGAACGAGAGTTATTGGTAACATATCCTGAGTCGCTTGCGTTTTCTCTAAAGATGGGAAATCGCGAGTTTGAAAATGAAATGAAGACCATTTCGGTGGTCAAATTATACGAGCTGGGGAAAATATCATCCGGCAAGGCTGCGGAATTGCTTAAAATAACACGTTTGAACTTCCTTAATTTGCTGTCGCTATATAACGTGTCGTTTTATCATTCAACAAAAGAAGAATTAGAAGATGATTTTGCCAATGCGTAAGGTAATTTCAAACACGACCCCGATATTGTCGCTTATCAAAATAGGCAAGTTGGATATTTTGAAAGAGTTGTATGGACAAATAATGATTCCCGAAGCGGTTTTCAACGAAATGGAAGTCGGGAAAGACTGGTTGTTTTATAAGGATTTAAGCAAGATTGATTGGATCAGGATAGAACCAATTCAGCAAATAACGTCCAAATTGTATCTGTTTGACCTTGATGCGGGCGAAGCAGAGGTTATAATTCTTGCTCAAGAGCAGAAAGCCGATTTGGTCATCATGGATGAAATAATGGGTCGCCGCTACGCCAAACAGTTAGGGCTGAAACTTACCGGTACGTTAGGAATTTTATTACGAGCGAAGGAAAAAGGTCTGATTGAAGCTATTGCTCCGCTCATTTCCGACTTGATAAAAAATGGAGTATGGATTAGTTCGGAACTGATTAAGGTCGTTTTGGAAAAAGCGGGGGAGTTATAAATGAACCGACGACAATTTATTAAAGTTTCGCAAGGCGTAGCAGGCATAGTGATTTTAAATTCCTGCATTAACAAAGCTACGACAAAATCGGATACGATACGGTTTGGTATGGTTACCGATTTGCATTTCGCCCGAAAAGAAGAGGCGGGAACACGCTACTATAACCAGTCGCTTGACAAACTGCGCGAAGCAATAAGAGTTTTCAATGAAAATCAACCGGATTTTGTCATCGAACTCGGCGATTTTAAAGATATGGGCGAGGACAAAACCCGGACGCTCGCTTTCCTCGACGAAATAGAGACTGAATATCAGGCATCTAATGCGCCCATATATCATGTGCTCGGCAATCATGACATGGATAATATCAGCAAATCGGATTTCCTGCAGCATACTTCAAATGCAGGCGATGCAAAGGGCAAAAACTTTTATTCATTTACGGTTAAGGGCTTGAAATTCATAGTTCTTGATGCCAATTATAACGAAGACATGACCGACTACGACAGTGGCGATTTCGACTGGACAAAAGCGTTTATTCCGCAGCGTCAGTTAGAATGGCTGGCGCAGGAACTTGACACACGGCAACCGGTAGTGGTTTTTCTTCACCAGCTTCTTGACCTGACGCAACGTCAGCATGGCGTGTGCGTAGGTAATGCGGAAGAGGTGATTGCAGCGCTTGAGAAAAACGGCAACGTGCTGGCTGTTTTTCAGGGACATCACCATTCGGGCAGTTATTATTTCGGTAATGGCATCCACTATTTCACTATGAAAGCGATGATAGAAGGCGCCCTGCCCGACAACAACAGTTTTGCAATAGTTGAAATCACTTCCTCGCGAGACATAATAATTGATGGCTTTTATAACTGCGAAAACAAGGATATGCGAAAAATATAAATAAAAACGGCGAAAAAAATTAACAGTGTTAAAATTATTATTCTTATTTTTGCCGCCGATACCAAAACATTAACAATGAACGAAAGATGGACATATTGTCTTAGCGCTACCGTCGGCGGTACTTATTCGACGGAAGGGCTATTTATTAACCAAATTTATTTGGTGTTGTCGCGCTTTTTGTTAGAGAGAGAGAGAGAGAGAGAGAGAGAGAGAGAGAGAGAGAGATGTGAATCTGGCGTCGCGCGCGCGTATTATACTAAAAATCATTTATTCCGGAAAATGCAGTTATGTCTATTTTCCGGAATTTTCGTATCTGTGCTGATCATAATACCTATTACAATATTTATTAACTTAATCAATTTTTATATGAGAAAACAGTTTTTCTTTGAACGGAATACATTATGCAGGGCTTTATGCCTGCTATGTATTATCAGTTGTTGTTCATTCGCTGCCTACGCACAGAAAACTGTGTCGGGAGTGATAATTGATGTCGCAGGCGAGCCTGTTATTGGCGCTAATGTGATTGAAAAGGGAACGACAAATGGAATTATCACTGACATGGACGGGAAATTTTCCCTTACGGTGGCAGGAAATAATTCGGTGTTACAAATCTCATACGTGGGATACATAACACAGGAAATCGCTGTCGGCAGCAGGACAACGATTAACATTACGCTTGCGGAAGACACACGAGCGCTCGACGAAGTTGTCGTCGTAGGTTACGGTGTGCAGAAAAGAGCTTCAGTAACCGGCTCGGTATCTTCCGTACAGTCAAAAGACATCGTAACGGTCAAAACGCCTAACGTAACCAACACCCTTGCAGGCAAACTGCCCGGATTGCGGGCAGTGCAGCGCAGCGGTGCGCCGGGCGACGACGCTGCTACGATCGACATACGCGGTTTCGGAAGTGCACTTGTCATTGTTGATGGCGTAGAGCGCGGTTTCGACCAGATTGATGCCAACGACATCGAGTCTATCAGCGTATTGAAAGATGCTTCAGCGGCGGTTTATGGCTTTAAGGGCGCAAACGGGGTTATTCTCGTGAACACGAAAAAGGGCGAAGCCGGTAAAGCGAAGATTAACTATACCGGCTATTACGGATTGCAAAACATCACGCGATACCCAGAATATATGACGGGTTACGAGTATGCGCTGTTGCAAAACGAAGCCCAGCAGAATGTAGGCGTTAACGCGCCATATTCAGCCGAACAGCTCAGCAATTTTCAAAAGGGAATAGGGACGACCGACTGGTTGGACGAGACTATCCGCAATTCGGTGCCGCAGACGTATCATAATGTGAACGTATCGGGAGGCGCCGAAAAAACAAAGTATTTCTTTTCGCTTGGTGTAACCGATCAGGATGGGATTTACAAGTCGGACGATTATTCGTTTCAACGCTATAACGTGCGTTCAAATATCTCGGCGCAAATAGTCAAGGGCTTTACCGTTGATTTGCAGGTAAGCGGACGTTTGGATACGCGCATCAAGCCGTATGAATACGAAAGCGGACTGATAGCGCGAAGTATTCAGGCGGCAAAACCGGTCTTTACGATTTTTGCCAACGACAATCCCTTATACTGGCAAAATCCGGGCGACAAGGGCAATCCTGTACATCTGTCCGACGTTGACAATGTCGGTTATTCGAGAAGAGACCGTCGAGAGTTTAACGGCTCGTTGACGTTCACGTGGAGTATTCCTTGGGTACAGGGACTTTCGGCGAAAGCCATGCTTGCCTACGACTACAGAAATACTTTCACAAGAGACTGGTACAAAGAATATTACGAGTATGACTATGATGCGGGAGCAGATAAATACAACGCAAGCCAAAGTCATACTATTTCGGAGTTGACAACCAATTCGGAAAACTACTTCAAACCGACGCAGCAATATTCGCTAAACTACAATCACGCCTTTGGTGACCACGATATTGCCGGTTTACTTCTGTGGGAAATGTATAATCACCGTACCGACTGGGTGAAAGCCTATCGTCAGTTCTCGGTCAGCGCTATTGACCAGATAGCTGCGGGCGACAAGGTGAACCTCAGCAACGATGGCAGCGCATCCGTTTCGGCACATGAAGGGCTTGTCGGCAGGCTCAATTACTCGTTTGCAAGCAAATATCTTGCCGAGTTCAGTTTCCGCTACGACGGCTCATACAAATTCGCTCCTCAAAAAAGATGGGGCTTTTTCCCTGCCGGTTCGCTCGGATGGCGCATATCGGAAGAGGAGTTTTTCAAAACGGCGTTTCCGTTTGTTGACAATCTGAAACTGCGCGGTTCGTACGGTAAAGTTGGAGATGAGGGCGATTTCGCTGCATATCAATATCTTAGCGGATATACTTATCCAAGCGGTAATTATGTGCTTGGTTCGGGTGGTCTGTCTGTCGGCGCTGTTGACAAGGGAATGCCCAATACTAATTTGACGTGGTACGAATCGACTACCGCCAATGTGGGATTTGAAGCAACCATACTCGAAGGTCTGCTGTCCGTAGAATTTGATTATTTCGTAAGAAAACGTGAAGGTTTGCTTGCAACTCGTTTGCTGACCCTGCCGACTACTTTCGGACAGACGCTTCCTCAGGAAAATCTTAACTCCGACAAAACATCAGGTTTTGAAATAGTGCTCGGACATCGAAATAAAGTCAACGACTTCACTTACGACATCAAAGCCAATCTGACGACAACGCGCGAATACTACGGCTACATTGAACGTGCCGCATCGACAAATGCGTTTGATAACTGGCGCAACAATACCAACGACCGCTACAAATCAATCAGCTGGGGTAAGAAAGTGATCGGACAGTTCCAGTCGTTTGAAGAAATACTCAATTCGCCCATTCAGGACGAGAGCGGAAACAAGTCGTTGTTGCCCGGCGACTTCAAATACGAAGACTGGAATCACGACGGGATAATCGACAGTAAAGACGACCAGCCCATAGGTCATGGCGACGTGCCGAGATTTTACTACGGTATGAATATGTACGGCGAATACAAAGGTATCGACCTGACGCTCTTCTTTCAGGGCGCCGGAGGACACGAAGTGTTTATTTCCGGTGATATGGCTGACCCGTTTATTCAGCAAGGTATAGCTAATGGTATCAATCTCTGGATGGACCGTTGGCATCGTGAAGACCCGTCTGACCCGTACAGTCAATGGATACCGGGCTATATGCCTGCTTTGCGTCCTTCGGGATTTGCGCTCAATCGTGCTAACAGCACATGGAATTTGCAGCACGCAACCTACCTCCGTCTGAAAACAATCGAGATTGGATACACTTTGCCGAAATCGTTATTAGCACGTGTCGGCGTAGAAACACTGAGAGTGTACATCAATGGATTTAACACATTAACGTTTTCAAACACAACAGGTTATATGAAATATATGGACCCGGAAAATAATAACGGTGCATTCCGTTATTACCCGCAAATGAAAACTGTAAACGCAGGTGTAAACGTAACATTTTAAAAATCAATAAGACATGAATATAAAATTAAATTTAACAATAGTTTTAGGCGCAGTATTGTCGGTTTTTACTGCTTGCAGTGATTATCTCGACAAAGAATCGTTCGACATCATAACGCCTGAACAGGTATGGAAAGAGCCAAAACTCATCAACGGAGTATTGGTGAATATGTACGACGGTCTTCAACTGGAAGACTTCAACTACTGGTACAGAGATGCGTGGAGGTTGATGAATCCCACTACGCTCTCGGACGAAGCCCAAGGCTCGTTTCAGAAAGACCCGATGTTCGATAACGGCAACGCCACTTATACTTATGAGGACGCGCTGTTCGAGCAGAAATTCTCAGACCGGTATAAGCTTATCCGCAATTGCAACGATTTCATAGCCCAGCTTGAGGAAGCTACCTCGCTGACCGATGCCGACAAAAAATTGTTGCTTGCTGAAGCGCGATTTTTGCGTGCAATGCAGTATTTCACTCTCGTAAAACGCTATGGCGGTGTGCCTTTGGTTACCGATCCGCAAGTTTATGACCCCAACGATTTGGAGTCGTTAATGGTGCCGCGAAACAAGGAAGTTGAAGTATATGACTTTATCGTAAATGAGAGCCGTGCGGCAGCCGCAGACTTGCCTTTACAGCAAGAAGCTGCAGCCAAATACCGTGCTGACAAAGGCGCTGCTCTGGCGCTCTGTTCACGTGCTGCACTGTATGCCGGTTCGATTGCCAAATATGGCACTGTGCAATTGGACGGCGTCATCGGTATTCCTTCGACGGATGCCTCGCGCTTCTATCAGACAGCTTTAGATGTGTCTCAGGAAATCATTTCGCTCGGCGTATATACATTGTACAATAAAAAGCCGGATGACAAATCGCAGAATTATTGCGATATGTTCCTGAAAGGCAATGGCGATAACGGAGAATTTATTTTCCAAAAGCAGTATAATGTAGCCGGAGGCAAAGGACATGACTGGGATAAACGCAATGCGCCATTTTCCGAACGTGCTGGAGGATGGGGATGCGGTGTCGCTCCCACTCTCGAAATGATAGAAGAGTACGAACTGAAGGACGGCAGTATGAAACCGTTGCAACTAACAGATGATAAAGGAGTTGCATTGCGCTTCGACGATCCCGTCAAACTGTTTGAAGGACGTGATCCGCGCCTCTACGCTTCAGTTTATCTGCCCGGCTCGCCGCTGAAAAGCAGCGTGATGGAATGGTATCGCGGAGTAATTGGTCCCGACGGTACACGCTACAGCGCATCCAATCAGCCCGGGAGCGGAGGCAATGAAGTCGAAATCGGCGGAGTTGTCTATAGCACAACCGGCAAGGATGGAGGCGCAAACGCCGGCGATGCTTCAAAAACAGGCTTTTATCAAAAGAAATTCTTTGATGAGACGCTGACAGATGTCAATATGGGCAAATCGGAAACGCAATGGCCTGTCTTCCGTCTCGGCGAAATCTATCTTAATCTTGCCGAAGCCGCTGTCGAACTCGGCAGAAACGATGATGCCCTGCAAGCGGTTAACAAGATACGTGAACGGGTAGATATGCCTTTGCTGAAAAGCATCGACGTAGCCAAAGTACGCCACGAACGCAAGATAGAACTGGCATTTGAAGGGCATCGCTTCTGGGATATGAAACGCTGGCATATAGCTCATCTCGACAAAGATCAGGGCGGATTGAATGGCTTCAGGGGAACAGCTTTGTACCCTTGGCTCGATATTTCAGATCATAAGTTTATTTTTGAACGCGACTATAATTCGCCCAAACAGGTGAGAATATTCCTTGAGAAAAACTATTACGTGAGGATTAATACAGACGATATCAATTCCAATCCCAAGTTAGTCCAAAATCCGGGTTATACTAATTAATGAACTATAATAAATTAAAGAATATGAATAATATACGTAAATATTTTTGGGCGGCTGCAGTCCTTTTGCTGACGAGTTGCCTCAATGAGTTGGATAATTATGACGCACCCGACGGCGGTATAAAAGGCAACATTCTTGATGCGGAAACAAACCAGCCGATACCACTGCCGGTACAAGGCTCGACAGGTACGATTATCAACCTGTTTGAACTGAATACGAGTGCGACTAAATCAATTGACTTCTACGCCAAATACGACGGCACTTACGAAAATTCGCAAGTCTTTAACGGCGAATACCGCATTGTCGTCAACGGTCCGTTCACTTCCGTTTGCGAAGGCACCGTAACAGTCAAAGGGCAAACGACCTTTGACCTGAAAGCGACGCCATACGCCCGTATCGACGCTTCAGCTTCCGTTGCGGGGAAAGTGATTACCATTAACTATAACGTACAAACGACAAGCAGTGCCTATACGGTGTCGGAGGTCTATGGTTACTGGAATTTTGCTCCGGGCGTGGACAACGGAACGGCTAATCTGGCAGGTAAAACAACCGTGAAGGAAACATCAGGAACGATCACGTTTGACCTGTCGAACGACGCAACATTTTTAGCCAACCTGTACAAAATTCAGGTAAACGGCAATAAAATTTATGTGCGTGTCGGCGCCAATACGAATGGCGGTATCAATTACAGTCAGGTGATAACCGTTACATTGTAAATAATTTGGAGGAGATTGCCATGTTTTTTTGACGGGCAATCTCCTCTTTTTTCAAAATAATCATTACCTTTGCTTCATAATAAAACAAAATATGAATTGTAAAAAAATTACTTTTCTTTGGCTATCAGGATTAATAGCCGGTTGTTATTCGCTTGCTGCGCAGGAAAACCCGCTACCCGACTGGGCGCTGGGCGGTTTTGTGCGTCCTGAGGGCGTCAATCCCATTATCACTCCCGACCCTGCGAGCCGTTTCCTTTGTCCGATGCGCAACGAGTCCGTCGGCTGGGAAGAAAGCGATACTTTCAATCCGGCGTCAACCGTGAAAGACGGTAAAATCTGCGTATTGTACCGTGCGGAAGACAATTCGGCAACCGGCATCGGACGGCGCACCTCGCGCATAGGGCTTGCCGAAAGCGCCGACGGACTGCATTTCGACCGCAGGAAAACTCCGGTGATGTATCCGGCTGATGACAATGTGAAAGAATACGAACACCCCGGCGGCTGTGAAGATCCGCGCGTAGCCGTAACCGAAGACGGGCTGTATGTGATGATGTACACTATGTGGAACCGCAAAGTCCCGCGTTTAGCAGTCGCCACATCCCGCGACCTGCTGACATGGCAAAAGCACGGACCAGCCTTCGCCAAGGCTTACGACGGACGTTTCAAAGACATCGCCTGCAAATCGGGTTCCATAGTAACGCAGGTCAAAAACGGTAAACAGGTGATAGCCAAGGTGAACGGCAAATATCTGATGTACTGGGGCGAAAAGATGGTCGCCGCCGCAACGTCGGACGATCTGATCAACTGGACGCCCGTTTTGGACAGCGACAACGAACTGAGGGGTTTGATTTATCCGCGCGACGGCTACTTCGACAGCGCCCTGACCGAGTGCGGACCGCCCGCCTTATTGACCGAAAAAGGCATATTGCTGCTTTATAACGGCAAAAACCGTACCGACGACAAGCGTGATGCGCGTTTCAATGC
>JAISTS010000050.1 GCA_031272455.1 Tannerella sp.
AGCCATGGCAGCGAAGGAATGCCGAGGTCGTCGCCGCCCGGAAAGGCGATGGGATTGATTTCCACGCCGCCGATACCCGCCGCTTTCATCACGTCAAGTTCGCGTACTATCTCTTTGGCTGACAGTTTGTCGCCGTTCCACCACCAGCGGACGAAAGGTTTAGCCGTAGCGGGCGGGTTGCGGAACAACTCGTACAGGCTGTCGTCGTCAGGCTGTTGCTCTACTTGCGGGCGGTTGGTTAGCGGCGGCGCAAAGGAGTACATACGCATAGCAGGTACTCCGGCAGCTAATACCATTCCAGATTTCAGGAATTTTCTGCGGGTGCAGACGTTGGATTTTCTGTTTTCTTCCATAATTTTTTCTGTTTTTTCAATTCCGGCTGCAAATATAGCATTTTTTTCCGAAACGCATATAAAAAATGTATCAGACCCATCCTTCGCTTGCGGCTTTACTTGTCAGGGAGGCAGTATTATTTACGCCGACGGCACGTTTCATATTTTCGACATGCGATTTTATCGTTTCGGGCGCACGATTTAAAATTATAGATATATTGCGTTGAGTCTTGCCTTCGCAGAGCATTCTTAGAATTTGGAGTTGGCGCGGCGTTAATCCGTATTTCTTCTCGGGCGGAGGCGGGGGAGTGGACAGGTCAATCGGCGAGATCTTGTCGCCATCCATCACCGAGCGTATTGCCTCTACTGTCTTTGCGAACGACGAGATATTTTTCCAGACATATCCGTGAGCGCCTTTTTCAAACGAGTGTTTGACATAAGTATATTCTCCATAGTGCGAGAGCATCATAATTTTCAGATACGGATACTTCCTGTGCACTTCTTCGCAAAACGTCAAGCCGGTGTCGTCATCTTTTTGCGGCAAGAGCTTAATGTCAATTATCAGCAAATCGGGCGTAAGCGCATTGAGCCATTGCAGACATTCTTCGGGATTGTCATACATAGCCTGCAAATCAATCTCGTCCGAATTTTTTGCTTTTTCGCTGAAGAGATCGAGAAACAGTTGATCGTCTTCCAGAATCTGGATCTTTATCTTCTTTTTTTTGGGTGTCGATACGGACTGTTTCATGGCTTGGGAGTGATGTTTATCTCGACGTCAACCTGTGTGCCTTCGTCCGGCGCGACGTCGATATTAATACTGCCGCCATAGAATTGCAGGCGGTTGCGCAGGTTGTGGAAGCCCATACCCTCGACTACGGTGTCGGGGTCGAAGCCACAGCCGTCGTCCTGCACGGTGAACGAGATACGATCCGTATAGAGCCTGAGCCAGAGCTTGATAATGGTCGCGCCCGAATGACGGATAGCGTTGTTAACAAGCTCGTTGACAGACAGATAGACTTGCTGTTCGAGCTGATGGTCGTAGCGCAGGTCTTCGCCGAAGGGATAGAACTCTACGTTAGCGAAGTCGGAACAGATGTCCTGCACGGCGGCTTTCAGTCCGTAGCGGGTCAGGGTTTCCGACATCAGGTTGCGGGCAAAGCCGCGCATCTCTTCTATAGCTTTGCTAATCATATCGTACGCCTGACGATTGCGCTCGTCGCCTTCGAGCAGCAGTTTGGCGTTGGTCAGCGTCCTGCCAAGTCCGTCGTGAAGTGAGAGTGCGAGGCGTTCGCGCTCTGCCATAACGCCATCGAGCACAGCCTGTTGAATCTCGATGCGATGTTTTTTCGCTGATACATAGCGAAATGTTAAGTTCTTAAAATCAAACATGGTCAATTAGGTTTTTATTTCGCAAAAAAAAAATGACGCAGATTCGACGGAACACGTCCGTCAAATCTGCGTTTCTGTTTATCACAACAACGACGCCCGCGCCTCCCTGTCGGGATCGTTCTTTACTTCGCACACATCATTAAGTATCATTGTCTCGCCGTTTTCGACGGTAAACTGCGGCCATTCGGGCAATGCGTCGCAATTGGGATTGCCCGTACGTGCGAAAGCGATTAGCGCATCAGCCATCTTGCGCGACAGTTTGCGCGGACGCTCGCCGCCACCGCTATGAGTTACCATTAAATCGGTGTTCAAAAACCAGAAACTTATGTCCAAACAATGGAAAGCGCGCATACGTCCATCGAACAATGGCGGGCAGAAACCAAACCACGCGACCCAGATGGGCGACGACTGTTTCGATTTGGCAGTAGCCGCATTGACGACACCCGAACGGTTTGCCGTGATAAGCGCCCAAATTTCTATCGGCTTGGCGTCGGGGAAATTTTTGCTGTATGCCGCCACGATCGCTTCGGCTTTATCAGGATAACGCTCTTTCAGGCGCGTTGCAACCTCTTCGAGCGTAACATTTTCGAGTTCTGCGTTGGTACGGCTTGGCGACTGTTCGTGGAACGTGGTGCAGAATATCATCGGTATATCTGGCGAATTGGGCAACGGTTCTTCAAAGAACGTGCCTGTCGGTAAATGAACGCCGTCGGCTACAGGTCCGAATCCGCCGCGACGGGAACCGCTGTCGATATTCGCCTCGCGCATTTTTACCATAGCGCGGTTAGCAAGGTCAAGATATTCGTTCCACGAAAGTTCGTGCAGCTTTTCGATATTGGCAGGCGTCAATCCCGCTTCTTTAATAATATACTCGCCGAGAACTTTGGAATAAGCCGGGTTATTGCCCCCAACAGCAGAGCCGCTCAATGCTACTCCTTTGTGTACAAGACCTTTGGCTTGCGGACAGGCGGCAAGCAGGCACACTTTGCCTCCACCACCCGACTGTCCGATTATAGTAACGTTGCCCGGGTCGCCGCCGAAATTTGTAATGTTATCGTGTACCCATTGCAGGGCAGCCACCATATCAAGCAATCCTACGCTGCCCGAATCCTTGTATTTTTCGCCGGCAACCGACAGATCGCTGAATCCGAATGCTCCTAAACGATGATTGATAGAACAATACACCACATCGCCATATCGGGCAATGTTTTCGCCGTGATAACCGTCCTGCTCGATACCGTTGCCGCTGGTGTAGCCTCCACCGTGCAGCCATACGATGACCGGACGTTTTTTGCCGTCGCTCAAACTGTTAGTCCAGATATTGAGCGTCAAGCAATTTTCGCTTATCTCGTCATAGTTCCAATGATCGACAAACGCTCCATACGAGGTGCTGGAACGGTCGTAAATCCGTTGAGGAGCGGAATTTCCATAAAAAACAGCCGGACGAACGCCATCCCACGGCTCATGCTTAACGGGAGGCATAAAACGGTTCGCGCCGGATGTATCGGCAGCGTAAGGAATACCCAGGAAAGTATATACATCCCTGCTGATAAACCCCTTAACCTTACCGTATTCTGTATTGGCAATGGCAATATTATCGCCTATTTGCAGTACAGGATCAACACTTGCTCCACCTGCGGCAACACCGGATGCCGAGGCAGCGGAACGTTCGCACGACGACAATGGCAGTAAGGATGCACCTGCACCCATAGCGCCAGCCTTGATAAAATCGCGTCTGTTAAATGATTTTGAATTTGACATAGCCTTAAAATTTATGATGACTACTTATTTTGAAAAAACTCTGTACGAATGAGGCATCAGCGTAACTCTGAACACGTTGATCTTGTCGTCCGGACGATAGCGGCGCGAAAACGGCGTTTGCGGTTCTGCGGGCTGCTTTTCGATTACCGTCCCGCTCAGGATATCCGTTATGCTGTTTATGTTTTCGTTTGCATTGATATTGACCGTAATCGGCGTGTCAAGAAACGAATTGACGATAAAGGTGCCATTGTCGTAAACGAACAGGCTGACTTTGGCGGGTGCATCTATGCGAATATCAAGGTCTTTACTCAAAATCTGGCGGAAAACGTTCAACACGCCGACGGGCAGGTCATAGAGATTGCCGAAGTCGTCGGGGATGGTGATGACGTACAGCCGTCCTTTTGAATAGCCCGCCCACAATGCCATAGGATAGCCGCTCACGCCATTCGTCAAGGGTCGTCCCGCGCTTATCATTTCCCATGCGTCGTTGGTGTTGTATTTCACCTGTGTTATGAGTATGTCTTTTTCGCTCGTTCCTGCCCTGCCGAAATCGTTCACTATCGCTTTCGCATCTCCGGCACGCAGCTCGGCTATATCGGCGATCTTTTCCGGGATGGCGTGCAGAAGGTTAGTCGTGATGACGACATCGTTGCCTTTGACAAGCTGAGCCTTAATTTTCGCGACAATATCAGGGTCGTATTTCGCCTGCTCGGTCAGGAGCACGACTTTGTGCCCGTCGGGAAATTCGGGCAGCATATCCATAGGTATGCCTATCATTCCCAGATAGTTTTGCAGGAAATCGTCGCCAAGCGAGTGGAAAGGCTTGTAACACGCCACGCCGATGGGTTTGCCTAATTTATAGATAAACTTGTCAATCGTCTCAAACGTAATGCCTGCAGCGCGGGCTATCGTTGTCGGAACAACTTCCTTACCGTTCAGGTTTACCGGTTTCATCATAGCGTCGTAGTCGAAACTGCTGCCCTGTCCCTGCCACGGAGTGCGGTAGAAAGTGGGGTTTAGCTGCACGCCAATAAGCTGATTATAAGCGAACAACGCTATTTCAGGCGCTTTAGCAAAGAACGTCAGCCACAGTTGCTCGGCATATCTGTCCATTCCCATATTCGCGCCGCCGCTGTCAACCCATCCGCCGTAGTTATGTCCCGGGCGCAGGTTGTCGAAGTAGCGTACGATATTATACCCCAGATAATGCTGGAGATGCTGGTCGCTCGACGGGTCGCGCGTCTCGGTGCCCGTCCATACGCCGTCGAAAATCTGCGGACCGGTTGCCAGATTAAAGCCCAATCCCTGAAAATGGTCATACCAGTTGGGATACTTGATAATGATTTTCACTTTGGGATTGATCTTTTTTGCCGGATTGATAACCAGCGTTTTAGCCGCTTCGGTCATCAGTTCCGTGCGATACTGCGTCCAGCTTTTCGTGCCTTTCGCCTTGATTTCGATGTCCGACTTACAGCTCGTGAAGAAAAAATCGTCGAGGATAAAGTCGTCGAAATGTTTTGCCGTGTGTTCGGCAATCTCCCTGATCAGCTTACGGTGTTCGGGGTCGGAATAGCAGAACGTCTCAAAACTGTTCGCCTCGTTGATGGTGTAGGTGATGCCGCCACCAACCTCGATACCCTTGTCAAGGAAGTACTTTTTCGCCTGCTCAAGCGTCTCGTCGGGGACAATAAGCAGGTCACGATGCGTTTCGAGGTAGATTTTGTCAACTTTGACCTGACTCGAAATAATCTGCCAGGTCGAATCAAGCCAATGCAGGTCTTTCATCTTTTCGACCTCGTAAGCGCGGGTGTAAACCGATACTTTAAAACTCCTGTAATTACCCGAAAATGCCGCCAGGCATATCGGCAACAGCATAATAATCAATCGTAACTTTTTCATTGCATTTAAATTATTTAGTTATTAATCAAGAATTGCGGCAAATATACGAACATATTTTCAGTTTTTTTAAGTTTCCTGCATAATTTTTTTCCATCGGAAAAATCCGGCTATCGAAACGGCGGCATAAACGCCATACAGCGCCCCCGTCGGATAAAGCCCAAGATAGAAATACAGCGCGGCGGAAACGGCATTGACGACAATCCACAACAGCCATTGTTCCACGTACTTATGCGCAAGCAAATACATTGCTACTACGCTTAATGCCGTCGTAAAAGCATCGCCAACGGGCACAGGACTGTCGGTAAATGCGCTTAAAATCCAGGCTGTCAGCCCGAACAGCGCCACAAAAACGCCAGCCGGCAGCATCCACCTGTCCGATGGAAACGACCTGATCCGCACCTCCTCGCCTGCGATGGATTCGTCTTTTCGCCAGCGAAACCAGCCGTAAATACTCGCAAACAGGTAATAGACCTGTATGCACATCATCGCATAAACCTTGCCCTCGAAAAAGATATAGACGTAGAGCAGCGACATCACCACGCCTGCCAGCCACAGCCAGATGCTCGCCCGATATTCGAGCCAGAGATAGGCTAATCCAACGACGGCGCCAACGATTTCTATTTCAGTCATCTTCCGGAAAACGTATTATTCCAGCGCCTGATAGACCGTGTTCAGGAATTTTTCCCATACGAGCGTGTCGGGTATCCTGTTGGTATAGAGCAGGATAATCATATTCTCTTTCGGGTCGATGATATAGTCGGTGTTTGCCATACCGCCCCAGCTCAACGCTCCCGGCGAGACCATCGGCGACGCTCCGTTCACGACGTCCCAAGTGATTTTTTCGCCCGGATATATCTGAAAACCAATGCCAAAGCGGAAATTCTCGAACGCCCCGTCGGTATGCAAAATCTGGTCTTTCGACATCACTTCGATGGTGCGCCTGCCGAGGATACGGCTGTTGTTGAACACGCCGCCGTTGAGAATCATCTGGCAAAAACGCGCGTAACCCTCGATGGTGCCGTTCAGCCCCGTGCCGCCGTTGGCAAAACGCCGGTCGTCGCCAAACGGATAGCGACCGCTCCACATCACTTCGGGCGCTATCTTGCCGTCTTTTTCGAGATAGAGCGTAACGAAACGATCCTGATACTCCACCGGATAAAAATATGCCATATCGGTGATACCCAGCGGTTTAATCACCTCATCATCAACATATTCCTGCAAGCTCCGTCCGGAGATGACCTCGACTAAATAAGCCCATACGTCCGACGAAGGATGATAATTCCAGCTCGTGCCCGGATCGTACAGCAAAGGCTGCTGCACCTGTTTTTTGACATAATCGGCGAGCGTGGCATAGCCTTCGTAACCGCCCGGCAGTCCGCCGATGCCCGCCGTATGGCTCAACACGTGGCGTATCAGCACCGGCGAAGCGGCTTTGCGCGTCTGCGGATGTTCCTTATCGCCGCCCGCGACAAGCACCTGATCGGTCATTTCGGGGATGTACTTCGACACTGGGTCGTCGAGCTGGAACTTGCCCTGCTCGAAAAGCGTCATCAGCGCAACGGTCGTAACCGCCTTAGTCTGAGAATACATACGGAAAATGTCGTCCGTCTGCAAAGGGATTTGCTTCTCGACATCGCGCCATCCATAAGCCTTGTTATGAACCACTTGTCCGTCTTTGGCGACAAACGTTAAGGCGTGGGGGATAATACCCTTGTCCACATACTCTTGAAGCAGGCTGTCGATACGGTCGAGCCGCGAGGCATCCACCCGAATAGCCTTGTAATCAGGATGATAATTAAACTCTTGCGGAGTAGCGCCGCCATCCTGCCTGTGGCAGTTGCAGCATCCGCTCAATACGGCGACAAGCGCCATTACAAATACGAAATTTACAGTCTTCATTGTCGGTTAAAATTAATTTGCGACAAAAATAATGACATTTTTTCAGATTTTTTAATATCGCTCAGGAAATTTTTCTGCCAACAAAATCCTATCCCCGAAACCACCAAAAAATAGTACTGATAATCAGCGATGAAACGTTTTTTAACTAAAACAGAGCGCATTTTTAATTTTTTTTTTTTTCTATTCTTAAAAAATGCTTAATTTTGCGGCAAAATTTTCAAACATCTGTTTTATTTTGACAAAAATATGAAAAAACTTAACTCTATCCGCAGGTCTTTACCTGCCTCATTATTAATTTATGTACTCGCGCTCGCGGGTATATATGGGTATGCGCAAACGACGCAACCGCGAACGGTGATTCATGACATGGCGAGCGGATCAATAACTATTCCGGCAACCGTCGCGTCTGATCCGATAGATTACCTGATTATTAGCACTTTAGCGTCGGGTGCGACAACTACCAATCGCATTATTGTCCAACCTTACTTTACCGGCAATATCACGCTGAAGGACGTGCAAATTCTGCAGCCTAATTCAACAATGTCAGACGGCTGGACAACTGCCGGACAGGATGAAGGCTTGGCAAATTGCATTGATATTCAGAATAATGCCCATGTTACTCTGAAACTTATGGGAACAAATGTCATGAAATCGCCTCAGTCAGGTTCTTTCCATGCCGCAGCTATCCGCGTTGCAAAAGATGGATATCTTACGATAGAATCGTATGACGGAGTGGATTCACATGGCAGCCTTGAGGTAATGTCAGCTCGTGGAATTGCAGGCGCAGCCATTGGCGGTAACTGGATATCTGCCAGCAATTTGAGCCACTATTCAACTTCCGGACATATAACTATCAACAGCGGCACAATAACAACCACCGGCGGAGACGATTCAGCCGGCATTGGCGGCAGCTCGTACGGAGGAGCGGGAGGTTGGATTACCATAAACGGTGGTATTGTACGCGCAACATGCGATGCTACATCAGGAGGCGCAAACAGTGGTGCTGCCATAGGTTCGGGTTATGCTTGCAGCAGTACAGATACATATATCACTATTACCGGAGGAACTATTTATGCAGTAAGTATTATTCAAAATGGGTACTGGCTGAACGGCGCTGCTATAGGTGCGGGGAATGCATCTGGAGATTCGGATGCCTTATATAATTCAACGAGTCCATCAGAGGGAAATTTCGGTTATATTCTTATCACAGGAGGTAAAATCAAGGCTTCTGTAAGAGGTTTGTTTGATGCCGCAGGAAATCATATTCCTCCGCCGACAGTTGGCGGCGTCACGTGGTCAGGCGGTTTATTAGAAGGAAAGGATGGTGTCGCTATTGGTGGAGGTGCACGAGCCGGAGCGAAAGGAACAATTATTATCTTGCCATCTGCTGATGTTTCAGAGTTATACGGCGGAACAAAGTATAATAAGAATCATGGATATTCGGGATGGGATATAGGCAACTGTTCTACTCTGTTCTATTTGAATAAGTCTAATCCATGGGTCTGTAACGGAACATACACCAATCGCCAGCAAGCCAAATCTTTTACGGCACGACTTGGGGACTATAAAACTGGCGAACAGATTTTTGCACGCATATATGCAGCCGATCAGTTTCCCGAAATTGCATCTTATGCCTCACAGGTTGGCGTAACGTCTGCCGGCACAGGTGGAATAATCGGCTCTGCTACCGGTTGTACTGCCTCAGACGTGCTGTATTATTATCTTGGAAGTACCACACCTGCTTACGCGGGAGTCGATTTTTTCACTAACGCAACGCCGACAACGCCGGGGCAGTCGTATGAAATAGCAACGTATGCCAATGGCTCAACGGTAGCTCCTATGCCGACAAACCAAGGGTATAATATTTCGTCGCCACAGTACGATGTCATTTTAAATCTCGCAACACCCACGTACGATTTCAAATTAAGTCAGGGCTGGGAAGTCGCGCCGACGCCTGGGTCTGTTATTACAAATTGTAACCAACAGATTACCACACTTGATTTCGGCACGGCGACTTATGACC
Organism: Tannerella sp.; assembly: GCA_031272455.1. Classification (GTDB taxonomy): domain Bacteria; phylum Bacteroidota; class Bacteroidia; order Bacteroidales; family Tannerellaceae; genus Tannerella. The sequence continues at coordinate 9,304 of JAISTS010000050.1, forward strand.
GTTACGGACCTTCCGCTCCGGGATCGTTTAAAACAAAAATGGCATTAAGCATAAAAAATACCGGAACGGGCTGGCTCGACATACAGATGGATCCCTCGTCAAACGTAAGGTATTTCGATTTGGAAGGTCCCGTTGTCGCAGCACCGCCGTTTAATAATGGTGCGTCTGTTCCTATCGGTACAACCGGCACTATCACAGCAACACTTCGCAATCAGATACCGGTTGGCAATCACACGGATACGATTGCGCTTGTAGCTCATGATCCGTCGGGAACACCATATAACGACACAATTTTCCTGAAAATCATCATCAATCAGAAACAGGTTAACAACACTGACGGCGAGTATGCCACCGTTACAGCAAAAAATCCCGACCCGCCGGCGAGCATTATGGGTCCGGCGGTCAAAACCAATTCGACTGTTCGTCTTAATGCTCGCGCAAGTGCGCCCGACATCGACGGCGTGAAAAATGTTTGGTATAAATTTTCAGGCACTCAGGTCGATCCGGACGAATCTAACGCTGCCGGATGGGTGCCGACGGATGACGTAAATGGCTGGAAATTAGTGGCTGCAACAGCTACTGACGGCAAGTTTGGGTATAATTTCCTGCTTGGAAATATTGAATTTCCGCAGCCCGACGGCGTTTATTATATTCATTGGTTTGTCGAGACGGTCAATACGATTGGTTCGCGAAGTGGAGTAATCGGACCTTACGACGTCAATCGCACGCGACCTATGCCTACAATCTCCGGTCCCAACACTATCGGAGCGGCTCCTGTTACGCTGACAATCACGTTTGACAATAGCACGGCGATTGATATTCTTGCTTCCGACCCCGCCGAAGGTATGTTCTCCGTCAGTCACGGCTCAATCGTTGCAAGCAGCGTTGCCGTTACGACGGCAGGCTTGGAATACACTTTCCAAGTGCAGGCAACCGGCGACGACAATGTATCGGTTACTTTCCCGCAAAACCGCGTCAAGGATGTTTACGGCAATCAGAATCAAGCGTCCAACACCTACGTTCTGACGCTTAGCAACGGTCGTCCGATGCCGAACTTCTCCACGGTGGATTCGGTATATTTCACTCCGCCGAGCGGTGGAAACATCAGTTTCAGCGTAGGTGCAGGTGGTATGACAAACGATTTGTATCTGTCGGACGGAACGACGCTCGTCAGCAGCGCTAACGGCGCAGGCACATTTACGGTAAATGGCTCGACGCCGACATTGAACAGCTTTACGGCGGGAACTAATATCTACTCTGTAGGCGGAATATCAACTACGGGCAGCTATGCTATCCGGTTTGTTGACGACGCAGTGAAAAACGACCTCGGCACCGGCATACTCGATACAACATATATCTTCCGAGTATATACTATTAGTATCTCCACTAATATACCGGGAACGTATCCCAATTATGTATTCCCTGCTCAGAATGAAGGCTACAGTGTGCCGACAACATATTCCGGAACGATTAACAATCCCGATCCTCTGCCGCTTTCGGGCTTGAATGTAACGCTTGGCGGCGCCAATCCAACGGCATTTACGGTCAATACGAGCGCTATGGCTACTACAATAGCTTCGGGCAGTACTACCTTCCCGATTGCGCCTGCGGCTGGCTTGTTGCAGGGCACTTATACCGCGACAATAACCGTACGAAGCTATAACAGGGTGATTGGCACGCTCACGGTATCGTTTACGGTAACGAAGCTGCCTGCGCCGAACGCGAAGATAGATTATATCAACGAGACGCTGATCAACCTCAGCACCGATACGGCATACGTCTTTAACGACGGCTCGCCCGTCAAACCCAACGACGACGGCGCCGTAGGCATCCCCGAAACATGGATGAACGACGTAGTCAACGGGCTGAAAAATGAGGCTGCCGATCCGGTCAACACCAGCGCACGCAGCGCGGCGCAGTATATCACCGTGCCCAGCCGTCCTGCTGCTCCGGTGCTTACCGTGCAGGAAGAAACCGGCTACCAGTTTGCCGACGGAGTGATTATGGGAGTTAACGACTCGATGGAATACCGCATCGGCGCGACGGGCGAATGGATAAGTCTGCCTGCCAATATACGCGAACTCGACGGCTTGACCGGCGGCACATATTACGTCCGCTACAAGGCTATTCAGGATAAGCAGTTCTCAAGCTATATCACTGTGATCAACGTGATTACGCGCTTTGTGCCGGTCGTTATGCGCGATGTGGTTATGCCTTATGTTGCCGGAATAACCTCATTCCCGACGCCGGGCACTTACCGCGTTATTTCGCAGTACGACTTTGCCTTTACGCTGACTTTCAACGGCGCACCGCTGATAGTACGCACCAATCGCACCATCAATGGCGCCAAAGAAGTGCTTAATGGCGTTCTGAACGCTTCGGGCGGATACGATTATATCATCTCGCGTGTTCAGGAAGGCATCAAGATCGAAATCGGACCCGAGACCGTTGCCAACGAATCCATCGCAAGCGTTGCAGTTTGGGCGAGCGAAAATGCCATAAATATCGAAACGCCGGAACGCACGCGGGTTGACATCTATTCCATCGCCGGAGTGCTTGTCAAACGAATGGATATCGCAGGCGGCATCACGACG
>JAISTS010000084.1 GCA_031272455.1 Tannerella sp.
ATGATTTTCATCACGTTACCGCGCGCCACGATACGCAGTTTCGGAAACAGCGTCTTGATAAGCTGCATGTGGACATTGTTCACCCCGTAGAAGGCGACCAAATCCACGCTTTCGAGAATATATATACGTTCGATCATTGCGACAAAGGTACGAACATTTTTTTATGTGCACGCTTTATCCGATAAAAAAAAGAGCCCGCCCGTCACCGGGAAGACTCCTTGCTAATTTTTTTAACTTTAAATTTTATTAAAACAATTTGGAAATATAATTATGACAACAATTATAAAACCATAACATTACTTACTTTAGATCAATTTTTTATAACCGTAAACGGCGCGATCGCCCAGTTCTTCTTCGATGCGGAGAAGCTGGTTGTATTTAGCCATACGGTCTGAACGGCTCAACGAACCGGTCTTGATTTGTCCGCTGTTGGTTGCTACGGCGATATCGGCGATGGTTGCATCTTCGGTTTCGCCCGAACGGTGCGACGTAACGGTCGTGTATCCGTGGCGGTGCGCCATCTCGATAGCGTTCAGCGTTTCGGTCAGCGAGCCAATCTGGTTCACCTTGATAAGGATAGAGTTGGCGCAACCGAGCTTGATGCCTTTCTTCAGGAATTCGACGTTGGTAACGAACAGGTCGTCGCCGACGAGCTGGCAGCGGTTGCCGATTTTGTCAGTCAGCAGCTTCCATCCGTCCCAGTCGTTTTCGCTCATACCGTCTTCGATAGAATCTATCGGATATTTTGTGATGAGTTCTTCGAGATACTGTACCTGTTCGGCTGAAGAGCGTTTTTTGCCGGTCGGTCCTTCAAACTTGCTGTAGTCGTAAACGCCGTCTTTGTAGAACTCCGACGATGCACAGTCGAGACCGATCTTCACATCTTTACCCGGCTCGTAGCCTGCGTTTTTGATAGCTGTAAGGATGGATTCGAGCGCTTCTTCGGTGCCGCCTGCGAGGTTGGGAGCAAAGCCGCCTTCGTCGCCGACAGCTGTTGACAGACCTTTGCCGTGGAGCACTTTTTTCAGCGAATGGAATACTTCAGCGCCCATCCGCAGACCTTCCTTAAACGAGGGAGCGCCAACGGGGCGAATCATAAATTCCTGGAACGCGATAGGCGCGTCGGAGTGTGAGCCGCCGTTGATGATGTTCATCATCGGAACGGGCAGGACGTAGGTATTGACGCCGCCGATATACCTGTAAAGCGGTATGTCCAAATAATTTGCTGCAGCTTTGGCGACTGCCAGCGAAACGCCGAGGATGGCATTTGCGCCAAGGTTCGATTTTGTTTTCGTCCCGTCGAGCGCGAGCATTACGTTGTCGATGCCGATCTGGTCGAACGACGAATGTCCGATCAACTTGGGCGCAATCTTTTCGTTAATGTTTTGAACGGCTTTGAGTACGCCTTTGCCGAGGTAACGCGATTTGTCGCCATCGCGCAATTCCAAGGCTTCGTTTTCGCCCGTAGAAGCGCCTGATGGCACTGCTGCGCGACCAATAATACCCGATTCCAATACTACATCGACTTCGACCGTGGGATTGCCACGCGAGTCAAGGATTTCTCTTCCGATAATCTTTTCTATTTTCATTGCTATTTGTTTGATTAAAAATTTTTGCAAAGGTAAGGTTTTTTCGGAATATGACAAACTAAAAGGGATTTTTTTTCTACCTTTACAGCCGTAAAAAGTGCGAAATGACGAAACGAAACGGATTTATTTTATTGTTATTGTGCGCATTATGCCTGCCTTTGCAAGCGCAGGAAATGTTCAAGACGGAAATTTTTTCGCCCGTCGTAAAAAGTTTGCAGGCGCGGGTCGAGGGCGAGCAGATGTCGTTGCCGTTTATTGAGCTTGGCGGAGATAAAGCATTAGAAATCAGCTTCGATGCTCTCAATCACCGCGAGGGACGATATGCCTATTCGATTATACACTGCAACGCCGACTGGACAAAATCCGTACTGACGCCGCTCGAATATATGGATGGTTTCGACGGGCTGCCGATCGACGACTATGCGCAGGCAATGACGACTACCACGCAGTATTACAACTATCGCCTTTATCTGCCGAATGAGAATATATCTTTCAAAGTATCAGGAAATTATATAGTGAAAGTATATGACGAAGACGCTCCCGACAAAGTCGCGTTCACGGCGCGTTTTTTCGTCTGCGAACCGCTCGTCGGCATTCAGGCAGCGGTCAGGAGCAATACCGATATTTCGTTCAACGCCGGACATCAGCAAATCAGTTTCACGCTCGACTGTCGCAATCAGCAGATAAATTTCCCGCAGACAGAGCTGAAAATCAACGTTTTGCAAAACAACCGCACCGATAATATGGTCGCCGGCATCCAGCCCTCGCTGATTGGCAACCGCAAATTGACCTACGACCATATCCGCGAGCTGATTTTTGAGGCTGGCAACGAATATCGCCGTATCGAATTTCTAACGCATCGCTATAACGGGCTGGGGATAGATAAGATACAGTATTTCAATCCGTATTACCACGCCGACGTGATACCGGAAAAGAGCCGCAGCGCGATTTCGTACCTCTACGACGAAGATCAGGACGGGCGATATTTCATCAATTGCAGTGGATGCAACGAGCCTGATACTGAGGCAGATTACTATGTCGTCCATTTCACTTACGCATCCGAACGTCTCGCGGGCGGACGGCTTTACCTGCTCGGCGATTTCCTGCAAAACCGCTTCAACAGCCAGAGCGAAATGGAATATAACGCTGATACACAGCAATATGAGAAGGCGTTGCTGATGAAACAGGGCTATTATAATTACCAGTACGTTTTTGTGCCCAACGGCTCGACACGGGGGACGCTGCAAGTCGCCGAAGGCAATCATTACGAGACGGAAAACGAATATACGATTGTGGCGTATTACCGTCCGCCGGGTGCGCGCTACGACCGCATCATCGGGAATTTGACTTTTAAAAGCAAATAAAATATATGAATATCAGAGAATTAGCTAAAATGATTGACCATTCGCTCCTGCATCCCACGATGACGGACGAAACGATAAAAAGCGGATGCGAAACGGCTGTCAGATACGGCGTTGCGTCGGTTTGTGCCAAGCCGTATTCTGTGGCATTTGTGAAAGAGCTGTTGCAGGGCAGCGATGTTGCAACGGGCTGTGTCGTAGGCTTTCCGCACGGCAATAGCGCGGTGCGCGTCAAAATGTTCGAAGCTGAACAGGCTATCCGCGACGGCGCCGTAGAAATAGATATGGTGATCAACATCGGCAAGGCTATAGCGGGCGACCGCGATTATCTGCTCAACGAAATACGCTCATTGACAGACCTTTGCCATCAAAATAATGCGATAATCAAAGTTATTTTCGAGACCGATTTTGTTACGCGCACCGACGATAAAATTATGCTTTGCGAACTTTGCACCAGCGCCGGAGCGGATTTCGTTAAAACTTCGACCGGCTATGGATTTGTAAAACAGGTGGTTGGCGGATACGACTACACCGGAGCCACTGCCGAAGACGTCCGACTGATGCGTCGCCATTCCGGTGCGCAAGTGCAGGTCAAAGCTGCCGGAGCCATCCGCACACTCGACGATATGCTGAGAATGATTGATGCCGGCGCAACCCGCATCGGCGCAACAGCAACAGCAGCTATGCTGATAGAGGCAGAGAAACGTGCATTTTGAATTTTCCGCATTTTCTATTACCTTTGCGCCTAAATTTAAGACTTTATGAAACGTATAACCTTATTTATGTGTCTTGCAACCGGATTGCTGCTGACGACCGGATGCACAAAGACGAACAAATCATCAGCCCAGCAAACCGGAGAAAAAACGGCGTTCCAGACCAGCGGTCAGTGGAAACCGACAACGGATGTCCGCGCCGACGTAGCTATAGTCTATGGCGCCGGCGACCGACCGAATATGACATTCGAGCAACGGGTACAGACATGGCGCGACCGCGGCTACACGGTGCATTTTATGACCGGTATAGCTTGGGGCAGTTATCAGGACTATTTTATGGGCAAATGGGATGGCATCGATCACTTTGACGAAGGACAGGTTAACGTGAAAGGCGACACTATCTGGCACGGACGCAATGTGCCCTATCTCGTGCCGTCGAAGACCTTCCTTACATATATGAAAGAGAAACATATCAAGCGTGTTATCGACGCCGGAATAGATGCTATTTTCCTCGAAGAGCCTGAATTTTGGGCATTTTCGGGATACAGCGAAGCCTTCAAACGCGAATGGCAGGATTATTACGGTTTTGAGTGGCGACCGCAGCACGAATCGCCCGAAAACACCTATCTGTCGAACAAACTGAAATATCATCTCTACTACCGTGCGCTGGAAGATGTGTTTACTTATGCCAAGGAATATGGCGCAAGCAAGGGGATGAATGTGCGCTGCTACGTACCGACGCATACCCTCGTCAACTATTCGTCGTGGCAAATCGTAAGTCCCGAAGCCAGCCTCGCTTCCCTGCCCTGCGTTGACGGCTATATAGCGCAGGTCTGGACAGGCACTTCGCGCGAAAAAACCTATTACGACGGCTTGATGAAAGAGCGCGTCTTTGAAAATGCCTTCCTCGAATACGGCTCGATGGAATCTATGACCCGCCCCACCGGACGCAAAATGTTCTTCCTCACCGATCCTATCGAAGACCTGCCTCGCGACTGGGCTGACTATCGCAAGAACTATCAGGCGACCTTCGCAGCACAACTGCTCTATCCAATGATTGCCGATTACGAAGTAATGCCATGGCCCGACCGCATCTACGAAGGGCTGTATCGCACCTGCGCTACCTGCGACACTAAAGAGACCATACCGCGTTTTTATTCCACCCAGATGCAGGTGATGGTCAATTCGCTCAATTCTATGCCCATATCGAAAAATCGAGTGAGCGGCTCGCACGGGATTGGCGTACTGATGGCTAACTCGTTGATGTTCCAACGCTTTCCCGTTCACGGCGAAAACCGCGCCGCCAATGTCGAAGACGAAAATATCAACCTCGGCGCTATGCAGACTATGGCGGCAAGCTTTGAAGACCCGCAGCTGTCGAGCTTCTACGGACAGACACTGCCCCTGCTGAAACGCGGCGTACCGGTCAGTATCGTACATATCGAAAACGTTGCCTTCCCCGAAACGTGGAAAGATATTCGCGTCCTGATAATGTCGTATTCAAATATGAAACCAATGGAACCCGAAGCGCATAGCCACATCGCCGAATGGGTGAAACGCGGCGGCGTGCTGGTCTATTGCGGACGCGACGACGACGCATACCAGACCGTCCGCGAATGGTGGAACACCGACGGCAACAGCTATAATGCGCCATCGGAACATCTGTTTGAACAAATGGGAATAAACCCGACGGCATCCGAAGGACAATACAGCTATGGCAAAGGCACTGTTTACATTATTCGCCATAATCCGAAAGAATTTGTGCTTACAGCCGACGACGAAGCCTTCGTTGACATCGTTAAGGATATGTACGAACACCGCGCCAAAGCGGGCGAACTGCTGTTTAAAAACAGTTTTCATCTCGAACGCGGACAGTTTGATATCATCGCAGTAATGGACGAAAGCGTTGACAATAGCCCATACATCGCAAAAGGCAGTTTTATCGACCTCTTTGATCCGAAATTGCCGACACTGACGGAAAAACAAGTGCAGCCGGGTGAACAGGCTTATCTACTGAATATCAATCGCGTATCCGACAAGCGCAAACCACAAACGCTGGCAACCGCCGCGCGAGTATCGGACGAGATAATAGGCAAGAAATCATACACTTTCGTCGCCAAAAGCCCGATAAACACCACCAACGCGATGCGAGTGCTGCTGCCTGCACAACCCGTAAGTTGTAAAGCCACCAACGCACAAGGCGAAACGGTTGATTGTCAATGCGAATGGGACGCCAACAGCAAAACCTGTTTCATTAGCTTCGAGAACGACCCCGATGGCATTACTGTGGAGTTGACTTGGTGATAAATGCTGCTCGAAGTGCGATTTCACGGCTGCCGTTGCCAAGATGGTCATAATTGCGACTGACCGGATTAAACCGCTGCCCTGACGGGTCTTGCATAAGATTGTTTTCATCTTATTTACGAATCAGCCAACAAGGATAATGAAAAAAATTCATTCCATGCTATTGTTATTTCAAAAAAAATCCGTACCTTTGCGCCGCTTTTTGAAAGCCTGTCGAAGTGTGATGGGAAATTAGGAAGCGCTAATTTTGAGTAACACAAAAAGAATTTTAAAATGAACATTTATCAGTTAGAAGGTAACCCGCGCGAGGTTACAGGAAAAAAAGCATCGAAAACCATCCGTAAGGAAGGATTGATACCTGCCATATTATACGGGCAGAAACCGGTCGAATTGCCGTTGAAAGGCGGTTTGAACAAAGGAGAGAAAATCGTCGAAACGGGCAAGGACAAAGGCGTCGTTCTGACGGAGTTTACGATCACATCTGACGCTGTGCGCAATCTTATTTACACACCGCACATCTATTTGGTCAGCCTCTCGCTCAAGGGCGGCAGAACGGTCAATGCTATCGTGAAAGATATTCAGTTTCATCCGGTTACGGACGCTATCCTGCACATTGACTTCCTCGAAGTATTCGACTCGAAACCCATAGTTATGGAAGTTCCGGTCGTGCTCGAAGGTCATGCCGAAGGTGTCAAAGCCGGTGGTAAACTCAACCTTGAGATGCGCAAGCTGCGCGTTAAAGCGCTGTACGACAAGATGCCCGAACGTCTTGTCATCAACGTCGAGAAGCTCGGACTTGGCAAGACAATTCAGGTCGGCGAGCTGCATTTCGATAACATGGAGCTTACGAACGCCAAAAATTCTGTCGTATGCTCTGTTAAACTGACTCGTGCTGCACGCGGTATGGAAGCGGCTGCCACGACGACGACGGAATAATGTAAATGAAATTTTTGATTGCCGGATTAGGGAATATCGGGCAGAAATACTGGGGCACGCGGCACAATATTGGATTTCGTGTCGTGAACGAACTTGCAGAAGCGGGCGGCGTCGAATATGCCGAAGTGCGTTATGGCGCCGTCGCCCGATTGCGGGTCAAAAATGCCGAGCTTATCCTGCTGAAACCCAACACATATATGAACGCGAGCGGCGACGCTATCCGTTACTGGCTGCAGAAAGAGAACATCGAGATGGAGCGTTTGCTCGTTGTCGTCGATGATCTTTCGCTGCCATTCGGGACATTGCGTCTGAAAGCGCGTGGTAGCGCTGCCGGACATAACGGGCTTAAGCATATCGAAGAAACGCTTGGTACACAGGATTATAGCCGTTTACGCTTCGGTATCGGCAGCAATTTCCCGCCCGGCGGTCAGCTCGATTATGTGCTGGGGCAGTTCAGCGCCGAAGAATTGGAGCAAATGCCTGAACGGGTGCAACTTGCAGCCGAAATCGTGAAGTCGTTCTGCCTCGCGGGCATTGATACGACAATGAACCTGTACAACAACAAATGAACGAAGTCAGGATAGACAAATGGCTGTGGGCGACGCGGCTGTTCAAGACTCGCACCCTCGCCGCCGAAGCTTGCAAAAAAGGGCGCGTGTCGATCAATAACCTGACTGTCAAGCCCTCGCGTATGCTACGCGCAGGCGAAATCATCCAGATACGCAAACCGCCGATAACATTCTCGTTCAAAGCCATCTCGCTGACCGAACGGCGAATGGCAGCTAAATCCGTCCCCGAATATCTCGAAAACGTAACGCCAAAGGAACAGTATGAAATTCTGGAAATGAATAAGATATCCGGTTTTGTTGACCGTGCGCGCGGACTTGGTCGCCCAACAAAGAAAGAACGCCGCGATTTGGAGCAGTTTATGGACGACGAGAGCGACGCCGACTTCTTCGATTTCGGAGATGATGAGGCATAAAATAACATTTTTTGTTTTCCACTAATTTTTCTTAAAAATTTATTTCGCTAATAATCAGTATTTTAAATTTATTTGCGTATTTTTTTAGCAATTTTTTGGAAAAAAAATGCGTGAAATTGAAAAAGATGCTTTATATTTGCCGCAAATTATACGGGGAATAAATGAGCAAGTATATTTGGCAACAGAAGGGTTGGCCCTACCTGACATGGAACAACAGGGAACTGTCGTACGTATTGGGCGAGGTCAGAAACAGGCAGGGAAGACTTGCCGGAAAGACAAGTTTATTGGGTAGCGACTTGAAAAAGGAGGCACTGCTCAAAATGCTGACATTCGATATTTTAAAGTCTAACGAGCTGGAAGGCAGACTTTTGGACGAGAGCCTCGTTCGCTCGTCGCTGGCGCGTCAACTGAAAATCGACAGTGCAGGCAAGCATTGCGCAGACGCGGCGACCGACCGTCTCGTCGCTACCACGCTCGCGACGCTTCAGGGCTATCGACAGCCCGTTACCGAAGAGGCGATATTCAACTGGCGGGCGGCTTTCGGATGGGGCAACTATCCCCTGCCCGACTGCTACCGCAACGCATCGATCCTCGAACCGGTCGGCAATAACAACGGACTGCTGTATATTCAGGACTCGTCAATTATTCCCGACGAGATGCGGCGTTTCCTCAAATGGCTCAACACTATTCATCCCACCGACCCCGTTATCAAAGCCGGCGTTGCGCATCTCAGGTTCACTTTTATCCATCCTTTTAACGAAGGTAACGGTCAGATAGCCCGTATGTTAACGGATATTTTCCTGACACGAGCCGACGGTTTTCCGCTGCATCTCTACAGTCTTTCGCAACAGATAATGAAGCAGAAAGACACCTACGAATATGTGCTGAGACGCGCCCAGAACGGCAATCTCGACATCACCGAATGGCTGATGTGGTTTCTATACTGCCTTGAAACGGCGTTGATAGAAGCTGAAAATAGCCTGACGCACACTCTCGAAAAGTCCAGATTCTGGGAGAAATATCGCCTTATCAGACTGAACGACAGACAGGTGCGTATGATCAATATGCTATGGGAGAGCAACGAATGTAAGCTCACTTCGTCGTATTGGGCGAACATCAATCTATGCTCGCCCGACACAGCCCTCCGCGATATTCAAGACCTGATAGACAAGAAGATACTGCACCGCAAAGACAGTGGCGGACGCAGTACCTGCTATGCCTTGAATTAAAACCGTAATTTACAGAATTTTGCTATCGTACAAAATCTGATTCACTTTGCGCGTGGCGTCGGCTGAAGCCTTGAATGCTTCTTTTTCGTCGGCGCTGAGGGGGAAGTCAACAATCTTTTCCCAACCGCCCTTGCCAAGCAGCACGGGAACGCCGATGACGAGGTCTTTCTGTCCGTATTCGCCTTCGAGCAGGACAGCGCCGGGGATGATCCGTTTCTGGTCGTTGATAATCGCTTCGACCATACTTGCGGAAGCAGCGCCGGGAGCGTACCATGCTGATGTGCCGAGCAAGCCGGTCAGCGTCGC
>JAISTS010000085.1 GCA_031272455.1 Tannerella sp.
CTCTTGCCGCAAAATCACGTATTCATCATACTTCACCTTGTAATCATAGATATGTCCGAGTTCTATTTCGAGGGTGCGGCGAGTTGTATTATTGATAAACGCGCGATCGTGCGAAACGAGAATAACGGCATTTGCAGAAGTAACAATAAAATTTTCAAGCCACTGGATAGATTCTATATCCAGATGGTTAGTAGGCTCGTCAAGTAGCAGAACATCAGGCTTTTGCAACAGCAATTTTGCCAATTCAATACGCATACGCCAGCCGCCGCTGAACTCCGAGGTCGGGCGGTCGAAATCATCGCGCGTGAAACCCAGCCCTGTCAGCGTCCGTTCAAGTTCGGCGTGATAGTTTTTGCCACCCATCAGATCGTACTGTTCCGACAGATGAGTAAGTCGGTCGATAAGTTTATGGAAATCAGGCGAATCGTAATCGGTGCGCCTGCCAAGTTCCTCGTTGGTACGTGCTATTTCTTCTTCGAGACGGCGTATATCGTCGAATGCGTTTTCGGCTTCGCGAATAACTGTTACAGTGTCGGTAAATGTCATCTGTTGAGGCAGATAGCCGATAGTAATATCTTTGGGAATACTGACTGTTCCCGAAGTCGGCGCCTGCAAGCCTGCGATAATTTTCAGCAGCGTCGTTTTGCCCGCTCCATTCCTGCCAACAAGTGCAATTCTGTCTTTGCGGTTGACGACGAACGACACGCTGTCGAACAACGTAAATCCCCCGAAATCAACCGTTAAACCTTCAATCGAAATCATTTTATTCAGATTATTATGCAAAGATAGCATTTTTTTTCGGTTTATTTTGAAGGCAATGTCGCAAAAACGTTGTATTTTTGTAGCCTGACAGAAAATGAAAGTAAAAATGATACAACGGCTTATATACAGGAATTTCTTTTATCTGTTTGTATTCACCCTGTTTTTCGGTGTATTACTTTACGATATGGCAGGTCTCAAGGGTATGGACGTTGCATCCGACGTCGTTCTGCTTGTGGCTTATGGCTGTTATTTGTGTTCGGGAAGCAAAATTAACCGAGGCGTCGTCGCCACTCTGCTCATTTTTCTGTTTTATCTAATTTATTCATTTGTAGCTGCTTATAATAATACCGGAGGCGCCATTGCGCTCGATTTCCTGATGCAGGCGCGTCCTTATATGACGTTTTTCATCGTCTCGCAGATGGCATTTTCGTTCACCCCCTCGCAAAAACGACTGCTTAAAAAGCTATGCTTCAGCATGTGGGTATTCTTCGTTCCCTTAGGTATTTACGGGCTGTTCAGTCCCAATGCTTTTGTCGGCGTTGTGCACAGTCCGGCAAACTACGTCTCGTGTGTCGCGTTTCTTGCGTTGCTCTACCTTTACTGTGGCAGTTTTTCGACCAAAGAGCGTATGACATTTCTCGTTATGCTGTCGTCGGGACTGATAGTCATTCGCACCGGATTGCTTGGTTTTTTTATCCTCGCGTGCGTCATACTGATATATTTCCGGCATATCGACACCCTGCGGTCGCGGTACAGTTCGGTTATGGCATTGATGACATTCGTATTGGCAATATTTATCATACCGCACTCACAGATAATGAGTTACACGGCAACGGACGCAATAGCCGGAAGCGATTTCGGTTTCGATGCCCGTTCGACGCTTTACCGTACAGCCGGCGATATCCTGAAAGACTTTTTTCCGCTCGGCAGCGGATACGCCAGCTTCGCCACACATGCCTCAAAAGTGCATTTTTCACAGCTTTATGCCGATTACGGATTGAGCTATGTCGATGGCAGGACGCCTCAGGAATGGTTTCCCGTGTCCGATTCCTACTATCCCTCGCTCGCGCAGTTCGGTTTCGTCGGGATAGCTATTTATGCCGTTTTTTGGCTTTACATCATTTTTGCAGCATATCGCAAATTCAGGAAAGACTCTGACCTTCAGTCGTTTGTCGTTGCGCTGATTTTGATTGCTTTCGTTTGTATCGAAAATGTGTTCGACTCCTTCCTGACGAGCAACCGTGGCGACTTTATGATGATGTTTCTCGGAGTGCTCTTCAGCCGCCGCAACGGGGCAGTCAGTGTGGCAGACCAAGTGGAAGAAAAATTTACTCCTTTGGAAACCAAGCGTTTAGTCGATGAAGAAATGACTATTGCAAGAATAGAACATCTCGATGAGCCTCCGGCTGTCGAACCTGTATCCGACGAAATGGTGTCGTACGACGGCGATGATGATTTGGAAGAGTATTACGAGGATGAGCCTGCCGAAGATGTTGAAAATGAAGAAGATATAGAAATACTAAATAATGCAACCGAGAGCGCCGAGCCTGAAATCAATGAGGCTGACGACGAAAGCTTTGACGATGAGAACATTGTGTTTGAAGACGAGGACTACTGGTCTGACGATTCGATGCCCGAACGCTTAGTTTCGTCAACGCAAACGATTGATAATCCGGCTCAACCGGTAGCTTTACAAAACGAAAAAATCATGGATAAAGACTTTGAAAAAGCGCTGGAGAAAATCAGATCTCTGGCAGAAGAAAAACGCAAAGCGGCGCAAAACGACGAGCCGCAGGAAGAACCGGACGACGAGCCGGAAGACAAAGATGACTTGGGTCGTTACGATTTTATGATTTAATTAATTGATAAACAGTATGATTACACGACGAAAATTCCTGACTTCGACAGGCGCGACAATGGCATCAGCCCTTGTGTCAAACAGGCTGTCAGCCTATGCGTCGGCGCCGTATTTCAGACGTGCAGACAGCACGCAGGAACCGCGATTACGTTTCGGCGTTATCGGCATCAACCACGCTCATATCAACAGTATGGTCGGCGCCGTCATTCGCGGAGGTGGCGAATTTACAGCGTTTTATGCCAAGGAAGATGACCTTGCTGCGGCGTTTGCCAAAGATTTCCCGCAGGCAAAACGTGTCCGTAGCGAAGACGAAATCCTTGAAGATAAACGTATTAGCCTCGTACTTAGCGCCGCTATAGCGTGCGAACGCGCGCCGATTGGCATCCGCGCAATGAAGCACGGAAAAGACTATCTGGCTGATAAACCGGGTATTACAACACTCGAACAACTCGACGAAGTGCGCCAAGTGCAACGCGAAACAGGCAGGATCTTCTCCATTCTTTACTCGGAACGCCTTGAACATAAGGCAACTGTGCGTGCAGGCGAACTCGTCCGGTCAGGCGTAATCGGTAAGGTGGTACAGACCCTCGGAATGGGTCCACACCGAATGAACATACCGTCGCGCCCGGATTGGTTCTTCGACAAAAAGTACTACGGAGGCATCATCTGCGACATCGGCAGCCACCAGTTCGACCAGTTTCTCTATTTCACCGGCTCGACCGAAGCACGTATCCTGTCGTCGCAAATCGGCAACGTCCGCTACACGCAATATCCCGAATTTGAAGATTTCGGCGATGCAACGGTAACAGGCAACGGCGGTAGCGGCTATATTCGCGTCGATTGGTTTACGCCCGACGGTCTTGATACCTGGGGCGACGGACGACTGACTATTCTCGGAACAGAAGGCTATATCGAACTGCGTAAATACACCGATATAGCAGGACGCAAAGGGGGCGACCATCTCTTCCTCGTGAACGACAGCAAGACGGAATACGTTGAATGTCAACACGTTGAACTGCCTTTCGGACGACAATTCGTTGACGACATCCTCAACCGTACCGAGACCGCAATGACGCAGCATCACTGTTTCCTTGCTACCGAACTTGCGCTTCTTGCCCAAAAGAACGCTACGGTAGTCAAGTTTACGAAATAAGCGCTACTGACGTTGCCTGCCTGCAGACTTACTTCTCGTCGTACTTCACACGTTTGCCGGTAAGGGTACTGAAGTTAGTGATGTACTGCTCGTACCTCTCGCCAACTCTGTCGTAATACTCTACGATGTCGTATTTCAGGTTCTTGAAATCTTTGACACGCAGCGTAACGTAAGTGTCCTTGTAGCCGTGGATGTCGCCGATACTGTAAATCACCTTGCCACCGTCGAATTTGAAGTGCAACGTGTACTCCAGCGTAAACGGTTGTTTGTAACCGTCAACGGTGAAGATCTTTGTCGGCTTGATAATGATGTACTTGCCGTGCTCTTCGCTGTCGATAATGACATACGACCTTCTGTGGTACTCTCCTATCCACTGTTTAGTTTCGGTAAACAGCTCTGCGTCACTTTTCCCCTTGCCGTCAACGACAGAAGTGTACCCGGGCACATCGATATCAGGCCCGTAATTGATTAATGTTCCGCAACTTGTGCACACGCACATCGCTGCGACCAATGCTAATGATAATTTAAAAAATTTGCTCATGATGTTATTGTTATAAGTCGGCGGTAAAATTATGAATAGTTTTTGGAGTAGAGTATTTATTGATTGTTAAAAAATCTTAAATTTTTCAATAGTCGGTGTTAAAAGTTAAAAAAAGGGACGCATCCTCACGACGCGCCCCTCAAACATAACATAAAAACAACTATTTATCGAATAAATAGTAATTCTCGATATTTTGGCAACGACCACAGTTCGTCGTCAATAATAAGTTCAAGTTTGTCGGCGTGATAACGTATTGTGTCAAAATACTTTAACACATTGTCGTGATAAGCCAAAGCTTTTTTGTAGCCGTCTTCCATCGGGTTGATTTTCCTGCGGGCGTCAACCATTTCATCGACATTTTTCTTGATTTCAGATACGTGTTTAGCTATCTGTTCGACGAGCGACTTGTCGAGAGCAATCAGCTCTTCAGCTTCCTTGCCGGAATATATTGATTTGATTTTCAATATATTATCCAGCAACAACGATTGATAGCGAGCCGCAATCGGGATTATATGATTGATTGCCAGATCGCCGAGTACACGGGCTTCTATCTGGATTTTCTTCGTATAAGTTTCCCATTTGACTTCGTTACGCATCTCCAATTCTTTCTCTGTCAGCACATTAGTCAACTTAAACATAGCTTTGCTTTCGGGCGTTGTATAAGCCTTGAATATTTTCGGAGCGCATGTTTCGCAGTCGAGACCACGCTGTTTAGCGAGAGCTTTCCACTCCTCGCTATAGTTATTGCCGTCAAAATGAATATCTTTCGACTCGATGATATACTCCTTGATGACCTCAAAGAGCGCCTTCTCCTGCGAAGCACCTTTCTCAATTCGCGCATCGACTTCTTTCTTAAATTCAATGAGTTGCGCGGCAACGGCAGCGTTTAGTGCCGTCATTCCCGACGAACAGCTGGCTGACGAGCCGACGGCGCGGAACTCGAAACGGTTGCCGGTGAAAGCAAACGGCGAGGTGCGGTTGCGGTCGGTGTTGTCGAGGAACACTTCGGGAATATGCGAAATGTCGAGCTTTGCTATCTTCTTGTCTGCCATAATGATAGCTTTTTCGGATGTGCTGTTCTCGATATCTTCCAGCACTCGCGACAGATTTTCGCCAAGGAAAACGGAGATGATTGCCGGCGGAGCTTCGTTGGCGCCAAGACGATGTGCATTCTGAGCGGTCATAATCGACGCCTTCAACAGAGCGTTGTGCTTGTAAACAGCCATCAGAATGTTCACGAGGAAGGTGATAAACTGCAAGTTTTCCTGCGGCGTTTTGCCCGGTGTGAGCAGTCCGACGCCGGTGTCCGTGCCGAGCGACCAGTTGTTGTGCTTGCCTGAGCCGTTGATGCCTGCGAAAGGTTTTTCGTGCAGCAGGACGCGGAATCCGTGACGGCGCGATATCTTCTTCATTATCGACATAATGAGCAGGTTCTGGTCAACCGCAAGATTGGTTTCGTTGTAAATCGGCGCAAGCTCAAACTGGTTGGGCGCCACCTCGTTATGACGGGTTTTCAACGGAATGCCGTATTTATAACCTTCAAACTCAAGGTCTTTCATAAACGCCGTTACGCGCGTCGGGATGGAACCGAAGTAGTGATCTTCAAGCTGCTGATTTTTAGCCGATTCGTGTCCCAGCAAGGTGCGTCCTGTCAGCACGATGTCGGGACGGGTGGCAAACAGTCCGTCGTCAATCAGAAAATATTCCTGTTCCCATCCGAGATAGGAATAAACTTTTTTGACATTCGGATCGAAATACTGAGCTACTGCCGTAGCCGCCTTGTCAACAGCCGTGAGGGCTTTGAGCAGCGGACCTTTCATATCGAGCAGTTCGCCGTCTTTGTACGAAATGAAAATTGTCGGGATAATCAGCGTGTCGTCGAACACGAATGCCGGCGACG
This sequence comes from Tannerella sp., assembly GCA_031272455.1. Lineage (GTDB taxonomy): Bacteria > Bacteroidota > Bacteroidia > Bacteroidales > Tannerellaceae > Tannerella. The sequence continues at coordinate 6,215 of JAISTS010000085.1, forward strand.
AGGGATCCCAAGCCGTATAACCGCGAGCCTCGAATGTGCTGCGGCTGCCACCTGTCGGGAAACTCGATGCGTCGGGCTCCTGCTGAGCGAGCAATTTGCCCGTAAACTCTTCGATGACGTTCTCGCCCGGTCCGTTGACATAGTCAATGAAGGCATCGTGTTTCTGCGCCGTACCATCAGTCAACGGCTGAAACCAGTGCGTGTAATGCGTGGCACCCAGTTCGATAGCCCACATTTTCATTCCGGCTGCCACATCGTCGGCAACGCTGCGAGTTAATTTCGCCCCGTTTTCAATGGCATTCGTGATAGCCTTGACCGTCTCTTTCGAGAGGTATTTTGCCATCACTGTAGTTGAAAACACATACTTTCCGTAATAATCGGATACTAACTTGGAGGGAGCTTTCACCTCCACTGCTTTTTTCTTAAAAGCTTCTTCTACTGCTTTAAAACGTAATGTACTCATTTTTGTTAATCTATTGAATTATTGATAAATAGTTATGTTCTTATTTAATGTTATTAGTTATATGCCATTTCGCCGTGTTCGTAAAAATCGAGTCCTTCTTCTTCAACACGGGATGTAACACGCAAGCCGACTGTTTTGTCAATTATCGTAAACAGGATAAATGTCATCACGGCGCTGAAAACAACGGCTGCGAGATTGACAATCACCTGAACGCCAAGCTGATGCCAGTCGCCATAAAGTGCGCCTTCCTGTTCGCCGGTAATAAGCTGACTGGCAAAAACACCCGTCAGGATAGCCCCGACAAAGCCGCCTACGCCATGCACTCCGAAGGCGTCGAGAGCATCGTCGTATTTGAGTTTTGGTTTGATATAAGCGACAGATACATAGCATATTATCGCCGAAAATAAACCTATAAACAAAGCTCCGAGCGCGTCGGACGAGCCTGCGGCAGGCGTGATGGCGACAAGTCCTGCCACCGCGCCGGTACAGATGCCGATGACGGTCGGTTTTTTGTTGATTATCCATTCGAGAGCCATCCACGTCGTCGCCGCCACCGATGTTGCGAGATGCGTAACGAGGAAGGCATTTGCCGCAAGTCCGTCGGCGCCAAGTCCGCTTCCGGCATTGAAACCGAACCAGCCGAGCCAGAGCAACGCCGTACCGAGGACGACAAACGGCACATTATGAGGCAGAATACTGCTCGTGCCAAAGCCCTGCCGCCTGCCGAGCATAATTGCCATCACGAGGGCTGAAATTCCGGCATTGATATGAACAACAGTGCCGCCGGCAAAGTCGATTGCGCCGAGACGCTGCATCCATCCGCCGCCCCAAACCCAGTGAGCCATAGGATTATACACAAAGATAGACCACAGGACGGAGAACAGCAGAAAGCCCGAAAACTTAATCCTTTCGGCAAACGCGCCGACAATCAGCGCCGGAGTGATCACTGCAAATTTGCACTGGAACAGCGCAAAAAGCACTTCGGGAATGTTGCCGCTCGTCAGCTGGTCTTTGCTGATGCCATTCAGGAAGAACTTTTCCATTCCGCCTACAATTTCACCAAACCAGCCGCCATGGAAACTTTCGCCAAACACGGCAGTGTAGCCGTAAACTATCCATTCGATAGTGATAACTGCCGTCAGCACAACGCATTGCATCATTACGCTCAGCACATTTTTGCGCCTGACCATCCCGCCGTAGAAAAATGCCAGACCGGGAATTGTCATCAGCATAACAAGCATTGTAGCTGCCAGAATCCAGGCTGTGTTGCCTGTGTCGAGCACCGGCTGCGTGGCAACTTCCTCTGCAACAGCATTGTACGGCACAGCCAACAGCGCAAGTATCAATCCGATAAAAGAGATACATTTTTTCATAAAGAACTTATTTTAAAATTGTTAAACCTAAACTGCTATTTTTCTATTTCTGCATTGTACAGAGCCACGTCGCCGCGCTCGCCGGTGCGAATACGCACAGAATCTTCGACGGGCATCACGAAAATCCTCCCGTCGCCGATGTCACCCGTCCGCGCCGCTTCGAGTATGGCTTTGACAGTCTTTTCAGCATTTTTGTCGCGTACAATAATGGATACGAGCGTCCTTTCGATGGAGCTTGTGTCATAGACTACGCCGCGATAGATACGTCCCTCGCGCGCTTTGCCGACGCCGCGAACATCGCAGTAGTAGAACCACTCAATGTCTGCCGCAAGCAGGGCGTCTTTTACTTCTTCAAATCTCGTTTTGCGAATAATCGCTTCAATTTTTTTCATTTCCTTTTCTGAATTAAACGTTTATAAAATCCGATAACCTTAGCCTTGCATTGCAAGACAATACCTCTTAAAACCCTATAAAAGCGACCTTTGAGATCGAGATTGATTCGCTCAAACGCATTACGCGCCTGAGGTTTCAACCGAGAAATTTGCAAATCCTGCCTGTCGCCTCAACCGTGTTTTCGCGCGTCCCGAAAGCTGTCAGCCGGATGAATCCTTCGCCGCTCGGTCCGAAACCGACGCCGGGGGTGCTGACTACGTTCGCGCCCGAAAGCAACTGCCCGAAAAACTCCCACGACGAAGCGCCATCAGGGGTCTTAATCCACAGATACGGAGCATTTTCGCCACCGTAAACTTGCAGTCCGACAGATTGCAGCCCTTCCTTAATTATACGGGCATTGTCCATATAATAGCGGATGGTTTCTTTGACCTGCGCCTGCCCTTCGGGGCTGAATACGGCTTCGGCTCCGCGCTGCGTGATATAGCTCGTGCCATTGAATTTCGTGCACTGTCGGCGATTCCATAATGGATTGAGCGCCACTTCCTTACCGTCTGCTGTGCGCGCCGTAACCTCTTTCGGGATTATGGTGTAGCCGCAACGGACGCCCGTGAAGCCAGCCGTTTTCGAGAAACTGCGAAATTCTATTGCCGTCTGTTTCGCGCCTTCGATCTCAAATATCGAATGTGGCAGCGCCGGATCTTGTATATACGCTTCATAAGCAGCGTCGTACATTATCAGAACGCGGTTTGCCAGCGCATAATCAACCCACTTTTTCAATGCCTCGCGGGTGATTGAAGCACCCGTAGGATTGTTGGGATAGCACAGATAGAGGATATCTATCTTTTGCGACGGCGGTTCGGGCATAAAACCGTTCTTGTCGGTGCTGGGGATGTAAACGATGTTGCTCCATCCGTTGCTGACAAGCTCGCCTGCGCGTCCGCCCATCACATTAGAGTCGATATATACAGGATAGACAGGGTCGGTAACGCCCACGCGGTTGCTGCCGTCGAGGATGTCGCCGATATTGCCGGTATCGCTTTTTGCGCCGTCGCTCACAAATACTTCGCTTGAAGACAGTGTGATGCCGCGCGGCTCAAAGTCGTTTTTTATTATTGCGTCGATGAGGAACGGATAGCCCTGTTCGGGTCCGTATCCTCGGAATGTTGTCGCATCACCCATCTCGTCAACAGCCTTGTGCATAGCCTGGCGCACAGCCTGCGGAAGGGGTCGCGTTACATCGCCGATGCCAAGACTGATGATGCCCGCATCGGGATGTTCGGATTTATAAACGGCTACCTTGCGGGCGATCTCGGAAAAGAGGTAATTGCCCGGTAGCTTCAGAAAATATTCATTTATGGTTGCCATTGTTCGATTGTCGTTTTTATGTTGTTTGTGTTATGTACTGATTGTCCCTTCAAAAACCATTACGGCATCGCCGGTCATCAGAATTTTGTTTGTTGCTGCATCCCATTCGATGGTGAGGTCGCCGCCGTCCATCCTTACTAAGGCGCGACGATCGGTATGCTTTGCCGTAGCGCTTGCCACAAGCGTAGCACAGGCGCCCGTGCCGCAAGCCATCGTAATTCCGGAGCCACGCTCCCAGACGCGCATACGGACTTCGCCGGTGTTCACAACTTCCACGAACTCGACATTCGTGCGGTCGGGAAACATCGGATGTCGCTCAATCAGCGGTCCGACGGTCGGCAAATCTATAGCCGCGACATCATCGGTAAAGATGACATAATGCGGATTGCCCACCGAAACGACCGTACCGGTATAGCGCTGTTTGCCGGTCTCAAGGCTTACGTTTTCGCTAATCAGCTGCGGCTCGCCCATATCGACGGTTACTTCGTCAACTTTTCCTGCGGAGACTTTCAGTTGCAGTTCCTTGATGCCCGACAGGGTTTCGAGAGCGACGGCAGTTTTTGTCGTCAACCCCTGTTCGTAAACATACTTTCCAATACAGCGCGAGGCATTGCCGCACATCTTCGCTTCCGAGCCGTCGGCGTTGAAGATGCGCATACGGAAATCCGCCACGTCCGAACGGTCGATAAGCACCAGTCCGTCGGCGCCGATACCCGTGTGCGGGGCGCTCCAACGAACGGCAAGTTCCTCCGGATTGGCGAGCGGATATGCCATATTATTCACGTAAATATAGTCATTTCCAGCTCCCTGCATCTTATGAAAGCGTATAGTCTGCATCTTTAACTGCCTTATAATGTTTTGCTTTTTGTTTTTTTTCGCTGCAAATGTATGACTTTTTGTCAACATGGCAAAGAAAAAGACCGACAAAATGATGAATTGTTGAAAAATATTTTTTTTCTGCCGTAAACATCCGCTTAGAAATGCGTGAGGGCGCATATTTTTTTTGCAAAGAATTTTATGTGATAAAAAATCTCCGTATATTTGCCGCGCAAAATGTCGACGCTTACGCGCGCACGTACATTTATATATATATTTAAGATATACAAAGAACCTCAAATATTCCGAAGTTAAGGAATAAAATGCATTGTTGTAGAAATGTGGTTGACTGCGAAGTTAGCCTCATTTCATTTTTTTTATCAGAAACGACGGATTAGCACGCAGGTATATGCCAAACGTGTACATCGTAGTAGTACTTCCGGGATAACTGCCGAATGAGTCAATCACCGTACCCGGCAAACGGACGTAAAAATCAAAATCAATACCGAGCGAACAGCCTTTGGCTACTGTACGTGTGTATTCGCCGCTGAATGATAGCGTTCTGGGGTTGACGAAATACGTGTCCTGCGACGACATCGACATCACGCCGAACAACGGATTGCCATACATCGCAATAAAATCTTTACTCCGCCACCAAGCCGTTTTGACGCGAACATTCATCAATTCGGCAGAGGCGGCAACATAAATCCCTGAGCCGCGCTTAAAGTTCCACAGGTCGCCGGCAAGCTGCCTGCTTCCGAGCATATCGACTTCGAGACTGAGTTTTTGCAGCAATCCGCCGTCTGTATTGTGTTCTATGCCGGCGCCTAATGCACCGTTTACCATTGTCTGAACGGGCAGGTCGGTGTCGTCAATCTGACCTCCGCGATGCTGCGCCAAAGCCTGAAGCGGGAAATAAACATGCCAGGTCGAACCGGGCTTATTTGCCTGAAAAAGAGCAGAAATGCCAGCCGTAAATGCTTCCTGCTTCGTGTCCATATTATAGATAAACGTTTCCCAGTTGACCCAGCCATCAAGATGCAGCCAGCGTGTGTCGTAGAGCAGTTGCACGCCGGTTTCAGGGTCGGCTGTCAGGTTGAGTTCCGGATTGTAGAGCGGCTCGACAAGACGGTGGCTCGCCCCGCCGTACAGATTGCCAAGCACGATGTTAACCTGCGGCGAAAGAGCTACCTGCGCACGAAAAAACGGGCTGAGATGCGCAGCACAGCTCGAGCGTCCGCCGTTCCAGTCAGCCAGTTTACTGTACGCATAAGCCGGATAGCTGTCGGCACCCCAAAACCACAGTGAATGTACTCCGGCTTCGAGTTTGACATTCTCGGCGGGATGATATACGGCTTTGGCTTGCAACCAAAAACCGGGCAGCGTATATCCAGGAACTATAGTTTTAGGCGATTCGATGTTGCGAAAAAAGCTGATATTGTCGATATCGACAGACAGGCTACCGGTTTTGAGCGTGTCGAGACGATAATAGGTACGGAAAACTTTTTCGGAGACCTGCGCACACAAAGGCTCTGTTTCGCACAGAAATGCCGAAAACACGACCGCCGTACAGAAAATTTTCCTGAAAACGCGCCTTAACGATGTGCTGTTTGTCGCAATCATAGTGCAAACATAAAAAAAATTTAGTTACTAAATCACGCTATCGCTTTAGTTTTTACGGCAAAAAGACAATTTATCCCGAAAAATATGTTTTATAACATATTTTGTTAATGCTGCGGTTAATAAAAATAAAACTACTTTTACACCCAAAATTAAATCGAAAAAATGACAACGAAAATAGTATCCGGACTGAAACAAAAAGATTTTGAGAAAGTTATAGACGGAAAAGAAACGGCGCTGTACGTGCTGTCAAACGGAAAAGGCGCCGAGCTGACAGTTACGAACTACGGCGCCAAGATAGTGTCGCTCGTCGTCCCCGACAGAGACGGACGCCCAACCGATGTGGTTACAGGTCATTCATCCATAGACGATTATCTGACTTCTGAAGAGCCATACTTTGGCGCTATTTGCGGGCGTTATGGCAACCGTATTGCCAAAGCGCGGTTTACGCTCGACGGCGTCGTTTACGACAAATTAGCCGCCAACAACGGTCCTAACAGCCTGCACGGCGGTATAAAAGGCTTTAATTCAGTCGTTTGGAGCATTGTCAAAACAGACGAACATTCCATAGAATTGCAATATGTCGCAGCCGACGGCGAAGAAGGTTTCCCCGGCAAGTTGACGGTAAACGTAACCTACGCATTGACGGCAGACAACGAGCTTGTCATTGATTATCAGGCGACGACAGACAAACCGACGGTTGTGAACCTGACCAACCATTCGTACTTCAACCTGTCGGGCGCGGGCGATCCCTCGATTTACGACCATTTGCTGATGATCAACGCCGATTATTACCTCCCGACCGACGCGACAGCCATTCCTTACGGTGCAAAAGCGCCGGTCGCAGGGACGCCGATGGATTTTCGCGAGTCGTACGAAGTCGGGGCGCGTATCAACGATATGTTCGAGCAGCTCGTTTTCGGGCGCGGCTACGACCACACGTACATATTAAATAAAAAGGGCGATGAGCTGTCGTTTGCTGCACGTTGCCTTTCGCCGCGTACAGGCATCGCGATGGACGTGTTCACGACCGAGCCGGGTGTGCAGCTCTATACGGGCAACTGGATGACGGGCAAGCTCACCGGCAAGCACGGACAGCGCTACCCGATGCGTTCGGCGCTATGCCTCGAAACGCAGCACTTCCCCGACAGCCCGAACAAACCCGAATACCCGACGACCACGCTTCGCCCCGGCGAAACGTTCCAAAGCCGGACGGTATTCAGTTTTTCAAACAACGGATAAATAATTAATTCAATATTTTTTTAATCAACTAAAACTCAAAAGATTATGACAAAAAATGAACAAAAAAATTACACGTTACCAATCATTATGATGGTATTCCTGTTTGGTATGATTTCATTCGTTACCAACCTGGCTGCTCCTATGGGCAAAATCCTTATCAATCAGTTCGGAGTATCCACTACTCTGGGTTCGTTAGGCAACTTTGCCAACTTTATCGCGTATGCCGTAATGGGCATTCCTGGCGGTATTATGCTTCAGCGCTTTGGCTACAAAAAGACAGCGCTTATAGCAATAGCTATTGGCATCATCGGCGTATTTATCCAGTACCTTTCCGGAGGCGCGGGCAGTTTTGTTGTCTATCTGACAGGCGCGTTTGTTGCAGGCTTCTCGATGTGTCTGCTCAATATGGTTGTAAATCCGATGCTTAACACTCTCGGCGGCGGCGGAAACAAAGGTAACCAGCTGATACAGGTCGGCGGTTCGTTCAACTCCGTAATGGGAACAATCACTCCGATGCTTGTAGGCGCTTTAGTTGGCGAACTGACGAAAGCTAACATCACCGATGTTTATCCCGTACTTTATATCGCAATGGGAGTATTCGCGTTTGCATTCATCGTGATTGCCATATCGAAACTGCCTGAGCCTCACGCTGAAAAGGCAAAAGAACCGCTCGGTGCTTTGATAACAGGAGCTTTGAAATTCCGCCATTTCGTTCTCGGCGCTATTGCTATCTTCGTATATGTCGGCGTCGAAGTAGGTACACCGATGTATATGGACCAGTGGCTTACCAAAGGCGTGGGGATATCTACGACCATTTCGGGCTTTGTCTATGGCACATACTGGTTCCTGATGCTTATCGGGCGACTGACGGGCGCAGCTATCGGAAAGAAAGTGTCAAGCAAAACAATGCTCTGGGCTACATCAGCTGTCGGGCTGTTGCTTGTGGCTCTTGCGATGATTTCGTCGGTTGACTCAAAGGTGAACTTGCCTGTGTTACAGCAGGATGCAGTAGGCGCTATCAGCTTCGGTTTGGCGCAGGTACCCGTTAATGCACTTTATCTCGTTCTTGTAGGTCTTTGCACATCGATTATGTGGGGCGGTATCTTCAATCTCGCTGTCGAAGGTCTCGGTAAATATCTCGCTGCTGCATCAGGTATATTTATGGTGCTGGTTTGCGGCGGTGGTATCCTGCCTACTATTCAAGGCTGGCTCGTTGACCTCACAAGCAGCTATCAGATAAGCTACTGGGTGATTATCGTCGGTCTCGCTTACCTCCTCTTCTACGCCCTCGTCGGCAGCAAGAACGTAAATAAAGACATACCGGTAGATTGAAGTAAGAACAAATAAACTTATAAAGAATGGACATAGAATATGTAAGAAGTCGTTTTATCAAACATTTCGACGGCAGCACGGGAGTGGTTTATGCCTCGCCCGGACGTATCAACCTTATCGGCGAACATA
>JAISTS010000011.1 GCA_031272455.1 Tannerella sp.
CGCGACGGCACAGCCCGCACCGTTCCGGCAGTCTTGAACACCGCCTGAAAGTCCGTCTCCGTAACCGTCTCTGTTTTAATATGTTTCAGCAGCGGCGCATCAGCCGCCACCGTTATAATCTCGCCATCGGTTTTAATACCCGAACCGGCACTGCCGTCGCCCCCGCCGCTATTCCCGCAGCCAATCAGCAAAGGAAATGAAATAATATATAATAAAAAAGTTCTTGTCATTTTTTTATGCTATTTAATTGATTAATAAAAAAATAGAAAACGCGAATACGCATAGAGAAACCAGCCGTAAGAAAAAGTTCATTACAGCAGGATTCTGAAATCATAGATTATGCGTAAATAAATAGTTAACAAGAACTTAACGGAGGAGCGCGAAGCGGCGCAAAGCGAATATGCAGGCAGGAACGATAGCGACGTACCGGCAACTCGATTTCTCGCAGCAGCACGGTCGCCAAGACCACAGCCGCCGCCGTCGAGCCAATCAGAACGAGGTGCGTCAGAAAGGCAATCGTAATACACTGTCCTTGTGTATGATTGTGATTGACAGGAGCATCGCCAAACGGGTTATACGGATGCGAATGAGTAACCGTCCCCCACGCAAAGTAATGCGTATGGATAAACGAAGTGGATGATACATAGTAACTTATGAACAGCCACATCAACAGCCACGAACCGGTCTTTTTCAGTCTCACTTTCACTGTTGGCGATGATTTGATTTTGCAAAAGTAATAAATAATTTCAAATCACGCCATTTTTTTTAATCTTTTTTTCCGTATTTCCGCATTTCGATACGGAAAGTGGTGCCTTTGCCCGGTTCCGAAGCCTTGACGAAGATTTTTCCTCCCGGATACGATTCGACTATTCTCTTGACGAGCGAGAGTCCAAGCCCCCATCCGCGTGCTTTTGTGGTGTAGCCGGGATTGAAAATGGCATTAAATTTCGATTTCGCTATGCCTTTGCCCGTATCGGTTACGTCAACAAAGATTTTTCGCCCTTTCCTGCCGACCTGATAAATGATTGCGCCTTGCCCGTCCATCGCATCAACGGCATTTTTCGTAAGGTTTTCGATGACCCACGAAAACAGCGCTTCGTTCATCAAAGTCAGTTCGGGGGTATCCGACAGCTTGAGTATCAGTTTGACTTTCTGTGATATGCGCGATTCCATATATCCACAGGCGCTTTTTACGACGTCGTTGATATTGAGCGGTAACGGCTCAAGCGTAGAGCCGATTTTCGAGAAACGGTCGGCAATCATTTCGAGCCGACGGACATCTTTCTCCATCTCGGTCAGATAGGTGGCATCTATCTCTTTTGTTTTCAGGTATTCAACCCATGCCATCAACGACGAGATCGGCGTGCCGAGCTGATGAGCAGTTTCTTTAGACAGTCCGACCCAGACTTTGTTTTGCTCAGCCCGTTTGGTGCTTGCAAGCGCTAAAAACGATATCAGGACAAAAACCGCTACGACGAGCAACTGTATATACGGATACATTTCGAGACGTTTCAGCAGGATGGAATCGTCGTAAAAAAGGTACTGTGTCTTATCGCCGACTTCGACGACAAACGGTTCGTGACGTGTGCGAAATTCCTCCATTTTTTCCTTGAAAAACATCTCTTTGTTCTTTTCCGGCACGGTAAGGTTGCGCTGTTCTATCACGTTGGTTTTCTCGTCAAAAAGGATGACGGGAATAGTCGTATTCCCGCCAATCACTTTTAACATCAGCATATATGGGTCGGCTATCGTATCTTCCATCAGGAAAAAACGGTATGCCTCAGTCCATACTTCCATCTTCTGGCGTTCTTCGTCTGCCAGCTTTGTAACCATCGAATTGGATACAAATAGCGACCCTGCCGCTATCAGCATCGCAGCGACGATAAAAAAGTATTTCAAATACTGCCGTTTGTCGTACCAGCTATTCATACAATAAATATATGTGTGTGTTTAAAGTACGTTTAGAACGGCAAAATCGCCGGATTATTATTTTAATCCCCTGTTTTTTAGCAACGGCGTCGTGTCGGGTTCTTTGCCACGGAACTTGACGTACATATCCATTGCGTCGTCGATGCAGCCGGGTGTCAGGATATATTCGCGGAAGCGTTTGGCTGTCGCCTGATCGAAGATATTGCCCGCTTCTTTGTACGCTTCAAAAGCGTCTGCATCAAGCACTTCCGCCCACATATAAGCGTAGTAGCCGGCAGTGTAGCCGCCGCCCATGGTGTGGTTGAAGTATGTCGTGCGATAGCGCGGGGGTATTTGCGACAGGGCATGCAGTCTGTTCATCGACGCATCTTCAAATTTCACTATGTCGAAATCCGTCGGGATTTCCGTCAGGACATGATAATCCATATCGAGGATAGAGGCTTGCACGTATTCGGCGGTAGCGAATCCCTGACCGTACTTACTGCTTTCTTCAATCTTCTTGACGAGTTCTGCGGGCATGGCTTCACCCGTCTGGTAATGTTTGGCATACACTTTCATCACTTCGGGTTCAAGCACCCAGTGTTCCATCACCTGCGAGGGCAGTTCGACGAAATCGCGCGGCACACGAGCCACTCCATAATAATGTACGTCGCGGAAAAGGCTGTGCAAGCCGTGTCCAAACTCATGAAACATCGTCGATGCCTCGTCGATGCTCAACAATGCAGGTTGCCCTGCCGCCGGTTTCGTGAAGTTGCAGACAATCGTTACGATGGGAGGCACCCGCTTGCCATCTTTATAGCTCTGCTGACGGTATCCGCCGCACCATGCGCCGCCGCGTTTGTTCGAGCGCGGGAAATAATCCATATAAAGCACGCCGAGCAGCGTTCCGTCGCCGTCCTTACACTCAAAGGCGACCGCGTCGGGATGAGGTTTCGGTATGTCGGTCAGCTCCGTGAAGGTGATGCCATACAGCTTGTTAGCCGTATAAAACAGCCCTTCGCGCACTTTTTCGAGTTGCAGGTACGGGCGAACGGCGTTTTCGTCTATATCGTAACGCGCTTTCATCACTTTTTCGTTATAATAGCGCCAGTCCCAGCCTTTCAGCTCGCCGCTGACGCCTTCTTTGTTCATCATCGCTTGCAGGTCGGCAAGTTCCTCTTTCGCCTTGACAAGCGCGGGTTCCCATACCTCGTTAAGCAGTTTATAGACGTTGGCGGCGTTCTTCGCCATATTAGTTTCGAGCACGAAAGCGGCATAATCGGGATAACCCATCAGTTTGGCTTTTTCGAGGCGCGCCTTGACGAGTTTTTTCACAACTTCCTTATTGTCGTTCTCATTGTTGTTGTTACCGCGCATAATATAGCCTTTGAATATCTTCTCGCGCAGTTCGCGTTTGTCGGAGAACTGCAAGAAGGGCATAATGCTGGGATTTTGGAGCGTGAAGACCCATTTGCCTTCTTCGCTTGCGGCTTTGGCGTCGTCGGCTGCCGTGGATATAAGGTTGGCGGGCAAGCCCGAAAGGTCGGCTTCGTTGTCGATTACCAGTTTGAAAGCGTTTGTTTCTTTCAACATATTCTGTCCGAAAGTGAGTTGCAGCATAGCTATTTCGCTGTTCAGTTCGCGCAGCTTCTGCTGTTTGTCTTCGGGCAGGTTGGCGCCGCCGCGCTCAAAGTCTTTGTACGTTTCTTCGAGCAGCTTGGCTTGTTCCTTGTCAAGATTCAACTCGCCACGTTTGTCGTAAACGGCTTTCACACGGGCGAAAAGCTGCGGATTGAGCGAGATGTCGTCGCGATGAGCCGACAGTATCGGCGACAGTTCCTTGCTCAAAGCCTGCATCTCGTCGGAGGTGTTGGCGCTGTTCTGACCGCCGAAAACGGTGTTCACGTTCGACAGCAGCCGTCCGCTTTGGTCGAGTGCGACGATGGTGTTCTCGAAATCGGGCGCCGCCGTGTTGTTGACTATCGCCTCAATCTCTTTTTTCTGCTCTTCAATACCTTGAAGGATAGCAGGTTTGTAGTCTTCGAGCCTGATCTCGTCGAAGGGAGGTACGCCGTAAGGCGTCGTGTACTCTGTCAGGAACGGATTCGTACGCTCGCCCGTTCCGGCTTTCTTATCGGATGAAACGTTGCACGCACCCGCCAGAAATGCTAAACTCATAAAAATCAATGTCTTTTTCATTATGTCAAATGTTAATAAATATTTTTCGGCAAAAGTAGAAAATGTTTTTGAGACTGCAAAAAAAATAGTATTAATGTGAAAATAATAGCTCAAACAGCTAAATTATGTTCAGAAATCCTTACCTTTGTCCCAAAATTTGAACGAAAATGAAAACAAAACATTTAATTCTGTTAAGCAGTATGGCAATTATGAGTTCGTGTCAACAAGGAGCTAAAATAGCTTATCCTGAAGCCGTTACGGAAAACGTAACCGACAAGTATTTTGACGTTAAAGTAGCTGATCCGTATCGTTGGCTTGAGAACGACACTTCGCAGGCGACGGCAGACTGGGTCGAAGCTGAAAACAAGGTTACTCAGGCTTACCTGTCGAAAATTCCATTCCGTAGCAAGCTAAAGCAACGTTTGACAGAGCTACTTGATTATGAACGCATTGGCGCTCCTGTTAAGAAGCATGGCAAGTATTATTTCTCGAAAAACGACGGCTTGCAAAACCAAAGCGTCCTCTATGTCAAAGAATCGCTCGACGGCGAAGCGAAGGTTGTGCTCGACCCGAACACGCTGTCGGACGACGGCACGGTGGCGCTGACAGGCACATCGTTCTCGAACGACGGTAAGTATCTGGCTTACACCATTTCGCGCAGCGGTTCAGACTGGACAGAAATTTATGTAATGAATCTTGAGACGGGCGAGAAGCTCGACGACCATATCCAGTGGGCTAAGTTCACCGGCGCAGCATGGCAGGGTAACGGCTTCTATTACAGCGCTTACGACGCTCCTGAAGCCGGCAAGGAGTTTTCAAATGTCAACGAAGGGCATAAGATTTTCTATCACACAGTCGGCGAGCCTCAGTCGTCCGACAAACTGATTTTTCATAATCCCGACGAACCGAAACGTTTTTACCATTGCGGTACAAGCGACGATGAACGCATTTTATATATCCACGAATCGGGTGCAGGTAGCGGCAATAATTTGTTTATTAAGGATTTAACAAAACCTGACGCGCCCGTAGTTCGTCTTACAGACAATATGGAAGAGACATATTCGCCCATTGAATTAGTTGGTAATCAACTATTTATCTTCACCAATCATAATGCGCCAAAATACAGGATTATGACGGTTGACATAGCATCGCCGCAGCTGCAAAACTGGCGCGAGCTGATTCCCGAAGGCGAGTCGGTGCTGGCTGACGCAAGTCTTATCGGAGGCAAGTTAGTGCTTGTATATGAGAAAGATGCAGCACGCCATGCTTACGTTTACACTACAGACGGACAGCTTAAACACGAAATTGCACTACCGACGCTCGGCTCTGTTAGTTTCAGTGGCGATAAGGACGACCCGGAGACGTTCTACACTTTCACCTCGTTCACCTATCCGCCGACGATTTTCAGGTACGACCTTGACAACAACACGTCAACGCTTTATCTTGCTCCGAAAGTGGCGTTCAATCCCGAAGATTACATCACCGAACAGGTGTTTTACACAAGTCGCGATGGCACGCAAATACCTATGTTTCTGACATATAAGAAAGGATTGCAGAAAGACGGCTCTAATCCGGCGCTGCTCTACGGCTATGGCGGCTTCAATATCAGTCTCAACCCGTCGTTTTCGGCTTCACGCCTTGCTCTGCTCGAAAAAGGCGTCATTTATGCACAGGCAACTCTTCGCGGCGGCGGCGAATACGGTGAGGAATGGCATCAAGCCGGTGTCAAGCAGAACAAACAAAACGTGTTTGACGATTTCATCGCGGCGGCAGAATATCTGATTGACAACAAATATACTGACGCAGAAAAGCTTGCGGTCAACGGCGGCTCAAATGGCGGTTTGCTTGTCGGCGCTGTCGTCAATCAGCGTCCCGAACTGTTCCGAGTGGCAGTTCCGGCGGTTGGTGTAATGGATATGCTTCGTTATCACACGTTTACGATAGGATGGAATTGGGCGAGCGACTATGGAACAAGCGCCGACAGCCCCGAAATGTTCCGTTATCTGTTCGCCTACTCGCCGCTGCATAATATCCGCAACGATGGTACGCCTTACCCCGCTATACTGATTACAACAGCCGACCACGACGATCGCGTTGTACCTGCACATTCGTTCAAGTATGCCGCTACGTTGCAGACTGCAAATACAGGTAAGGCTCCGAAAATCATACGAATAGAAACAAAAGCCGGGCACGGAGCCGGCAAACCGATCAGCAAGCAGATCGAAGAAACCGCCGATGTCTATTCGTTTATCCTTTATAATCTTGGCGTTACTTACTGACGACTTTTATGCTTCGTCCACCGGATGAGACTATCAGAATGCCTTTGATATTCAAAGGTTTATATTCTGTGTTATTTGAAGCTGTAAAACGTGTAACGAGCTGACCGCCAATGGTATAAATGTTCACTTCGTCGCCACGGCTGATGCCTTTTAGACAAAGCGTTCCTCCGGAACAGTATGCCTGAAACGCAGTCGCCTCAATATCAGGCTGTTCATTAGCTGTTATTCCGAAATCATTGCCAACGCCGATAAGGTAAGGATAAGTCCAACCTTCGCGTATGCCCCAAATCGAATCAAAATCGAAAAAGAGGAAAGTAGCGTGATGCATCATCTGCAACAAAGTCGGCTCAGATACAGCCGTTTTGTCCCAGTCGCCATCAGCAACGCCTTCGATATGACTGTCTTCCGGAAAATAGCAATTATTTATGACGCCCGTTGAGCGATTTTCACCTATCAAACCGCCTGCATAGTTGCTGCCTGTTACGGTATTGACTGCATAGCAGTTAGTTATCAGACCATAGTTCTCCCCTATCAAGCCTCCGATAAGACCTGTACCGGAAACATCGCCCAATGCATAGCAGTTGATTATCAACGCTTTATCATACCATACAAAACCGACCAATCCACCTGCGCTTGTTGTGCCCGAAACGGCAACATCAGCGTAACTTCTTGATATTAAACCATCAGCAAACGCACTGCGATTATGCACACCGGCAATGCCACCGACAATTTCACTCTTCGTAATCGTACCCGTGGCATAACATTTGATTATCTCGCCGCCATAGTTCGAGCCTGTCAAACCGCCACAGGCATAGCCTTTGGAAATGTTAACATCAGCATGACAACGAGCTATAAGACTGCGGTTTTCGCCTGCAATACCGCCAAAACTTGTATTACTGCCGTTGCCGGAAATAATAACATCTGAATAACAGTCTGTTATCTGTCCGTAATTAATGCCTGCAATTCCTCCTGCGCGTACACTCATGCCATCGGTTTTAATCGTCGCGCGTGATGAGCACTGACGAATTGCGCCTTTATTGTAACCGACAATCGCACCTGCACGGCATCTGTTGCCCAATACACCCTGACGCCGATCGTGGGTCTCAACACGCAAATTCTCGATCAGACAATTTTCGCCCGTAACACCGAACAAACCTGCGTGTACTACAGATGTACTGTTGTTAAGCCATAAGCCAATAACACTATGACCGTTACCGTCGAGATGTCCATCGAAACAAAGCGCGTCGCTGTTTCCTACAGGCATCCAGCCGTCTTCGCCATACGTCTGGAAACAGTAGCCCGATATGTCAATATCGGCGCCCAGCTTGTAGTGCAAATCTTTGTAGCTGTCTCCCAAATAATTGCGAAGATTGCTCAACTGTTGCGGACTCTTGATTAGGTACGGATTACGTTCCGTCCCCTCGCCGCTTGCAAATCCGCTTTCCTGCGCCATCAATGCACAGAGCGGAAATGCTGCCAACACAAATAATAAACCTGTTTTTTTAATTTTCTCTCTCATCTCTCCCAGGCATTTACAATTAATACTCTACTCTTTTTCTCTCATGGATATTTCATCCTTAAAATAAATCAAAATATTGAAAAAGTAAACCTCACGAAAATTCCGAATATCCGGCACAGAATGGTTTTCAACACGTGTCAGACGCTTTCCGGCGTTTTCGCAACAGGTCGCTACCTGCTCGCTATCTGATTATTTATCAGTGTATTACCAAACCAAAATGCCTTTCATTCATCATTTTCGGCGTCTTGTCCGGTCAGAACTGATAAACACTATAAAATTACAACAGTTTTCCTGTCGTTATAGTTAATAATCAGCACAAAAAGTATAAATATTACTATTTGGAAATCGCGAATTTTAACATTTCCGCGCTAAAGTGTATTAGGCTGTTTTTCAAGATATTGCAGCAAGCTCCGCGAATATGGCAGCCATTCTGTCGGCTGCTTGATTGGCGGCTTTGATAACATCGGCTCCGTCGTTGACAAAATCGTCGGCGAAATGGTACCCTTCGTTGGTGATGACCGACATCCCGAATACTCGCAGTCCGGCATGACGGGCGACGATCACTTCCGGCACCGTGCTCATCCCTATGGCATCGCCGCCCACACGTCCATAAAACGCATATTCAGCAGGCGTCTCGAACGATGGACCGGTCAATCCGACATAAACGCCACGTTTCACTTCGATATCGTGCGCGGCAGCAATTTTTTCGGCACTGATTATCAGTTCGCGGTCGTAAGCGCGGGTCATATCGGGAAAACGGGTACCGAAAGCCTCGTCGTTCGCACCAATCAGCGGGTTGGGCAGCATATTGATATGGTCGCGGATAATCATCAGGTCGCCCACCTTGAACGTCGGGTTGATGCCGCCAGCTGCGTTTGAAACGAACAGATTTTGCACGCCAAGGCATTTCATAACTCGCACAGGGAAAGTTACTTGCTGCATCGTATAGCCTTCGTAATAGTGGAAACGTCCCTGCATCGCAATTACGGTTTTGCCGCCAAGCCTCCCGACAATCAGATTGCCTTTGTGCCCGGTCGCGGTAGAACGCACAAAATGAGGTATTTCGGCATAAGGTATTATTGTACTGTCAGTTATGCTGTCGGCAAGCGTTCCAAGCCCGCTGCCGAGGATAATAGCCGTCTGTGGCATAGCGATAATCCGCGATCTTATATAAGCGGTTGCTTCAAGGTAGGTCGTGTTTGTATTCATTTTCTTGTAATTAATTGATATGCACATCGTTTTGCCTGATCCATAATCGCTGCTTCACCGTCAATTGTCCTGTTTTGCATCACAATCTTTCCGTCGCAAATAACCGTGTCAACGCAACTGCCATTCGCCGAATAGACAAGGTTGGATACGAAGTTGTGATTTGGCGTAAATTCCGGTCGTTGCAGGTCGATCAGGCAGAGGTCGGCTTTGTATCCGGTCGCTATCTTGCCGGTTTTTATGCCGAGAATCTCTGCCGGCGTGACGGTTATGGCATCGAGCATCTCGTTACAGCTCAACGCAGTAGGATCTTTGCGCCACGACTTACCCAGCAAAGATGCAAGTTTCATAACCTCTATCATGTCGAGATTGTTGGACGAGGCGCAACCGTCGGTGCCCAGCGCCACCCTGACGCCCGCCTGCTTCATCTCTTTAAAACGGAATTGATAGCCGGAGCCGAGTTTCATATTCGACGCGGGATTGTGCACTACCGCTACACCCGCATCGGCAAGCATCTTAATCTCCTCATCATCAACGTATAATCCGTGTGCAATAATAAGTTTATGCGACAGAACGCCGATTTTTCGCAGGTATCTGACGGGCGTGTCGCCGAAATCTCTTTGGCAATCAGCTACTTCCTGCTCTGTTTCGGCAAGGTGGAGGTGCATAAAGACGTCGTTGTCGAGAGCAAAATCTTTCGCCCATTTCAACAAATCGCCTGATACTGTGTATATTGCATGTGGACCAAGTGCATATTGTATCCTTTCGTTTGTTGGCTTATTACTGAAACGTTTGATTATCTGTTGTTTACTCTTTGCGGCGATATGCGGTTTAAAGAAGTCGAAACACACTTCCGCAAGCACGGCGCGGATGCCCGTTTCGCTGACCGCTTTCTCGGTTTCATCAAGATGGTCATACATATCGCTCAACAGCGTTGTGCCGCTTTTTACCATCTCAAGGCAGGCAAGACGGGCGCCCCAATAAACGTCTTCGGCGGTCAGTTTCTTCTCGTTAGGCCAGATTTTTTCTTCGAGCCAGGGCTTAAGCGGCATATCGTCGGCATAACCGCGAAAGAGCGTCATCGCCGAATGGGCGTGCATATTGGCAAGTCCGGGAATGACCGCTTTGCGCCTACCGTCAATAACTATCGCATTGTTCGTTTCAATCTGCGGAGCTATTTTGGAAATAAGATCGCCCTCAATAAGAATGTCAACCTGCTTGCCGTTAAGTTCAATGGATTTTATCAGTATGCTCAATACGTTGAAATTTAAACGTTTACAAATTATCTATATATGCGGTAAAATTCTGCAACAGCTTCGATACAGGTGAAAAAGCGTTCCAGACCGAAACTTTCGTTTGGCGAATGAATGGCATTGCGCTCAAGTCCAAAACCCATCAGAACACTCTTAATACCAAGTATTTGCTCAAAAGTCGGAATAATGGGGATGCTTCCGCCGCGACGCACAGCAAGAGGCTTCTTTCCGAAAGCAATAGTAAATGCCTGTTCCGCAGCCTTATACGCCGGTAAATCTATCGGACATACGTAAGCCTGTCCGCCGTGATGACGCGATACATTTACACTTACATATTTCGGCGCAATGCTTTGCAAATGACTGATAAACAGACGTGTAATCTTTTCGTAATCCTGATTTGGCACAAGGCGGCACGATACTTTGGAATATGCTTTCGAGGGCAGCACCGTCTTGGCGCCTTCGCCGGTGTAGCCACCCCAAATCCCGCAGACGTCGAACGACGGGCGACAACTGTTGCGTTCCAATGTCGAGTAGCCTATTTCGCCACGCAGCTCAGCCACTCCGATGGATTGTTTGTATCGCTCTTCGTCGAAAGGAACCTGCGCAAGCATCTCTTTTTCAGCCGCTGACAGTTCTTCTACATCATCATAGAAATGCGGAATGGTGATGCGTCCGTCGTCGTCTATCAGTTGCGCCAGAATGTGGCACAGCACGTTAACCGGATTGGCTACCGCTCCGCCAAAATGCCCCGAATGAAGGTCGCGATTAGGTCCCGTTACTTCGATTTCCCAATATGCTAAACCGCGCAAACCTGTTGTCAATGAGGGAGTTGCTTCGTTTACCATACTCGTATCCGAGACAAGAATAACGTCAGCTTTAAGCAAATCGCTATTGGCGGTGCAAAATGCTTCGAGACTCGGCGAACCGATTTCTTCTTCGCCCTCGAGAATGAATTTCACGTTACAACGCAGAAGGTCTTCGCGCAAAGCCGTCTCAAAGCCCTTTAACTGTATCATAGCCTGACCTTTATCGTCGTCCGCCCCACGTGCCCACACATAGCCGTCGCGTATTTCAGGTTCAAACGGCGGACTTTTCCATAAGTCGAGCGGCTCCGGCGGCATCACGTCGTAATGCCCGTAAACAAGGACAGTTGGCGCGTCCGGCGAAAAAATCCGCTCGGCATAGACAACGGGATTGCCCGTCGTAGGCATAACCTCCGCACGTACAAAGCCCGACGAAAGCAACATCTCACGCCAACGCTCGGCACAGACAATCATATCAGCCTTATGCTCGCCCTGCGAACTGACCGACGGAATACGTAACAGACTGAACCACTCATCAATAAAGCGGTCGCGATGCGTTAAAATATAGTTTTTTACCGACATAAAAATTATTTTCCGCAAAAGTACGACAAAAAACATTAGCGCCGAAAAAAATGCAGAAAAAATCATTCGCAAAGCAAGTCGTCAAGCAAAATACCTAAAAATAGGTATTGTCGAATGGCACTTTTTCAGTACTTTTGCAAGTGAAATTATAAACAATGATGTATCTTTCAATGAATTACAAAAAAACAGACAAAATGTGCGACCTGATTCGCGAACATTATCCCATATTGTTGGTAATGAGCCGGTTTGGGATTGCGCTCGGATTTGGCGAGCAGACTGTCGGTGAGGTTTGCCGACGCAACGGAGTTGATGCCAAGACCTTTTTGACCGTTGTTAATATGCTGGTAAACAAGGTGAATGTGGATGTCATCGACGAACAGGTTTCGATCACTTCACTTATTGATTATCTGCGCAATGCCCACACCTATTTTCTCGACTTCCGTTTGCCTGCCATTCGCAGCAAGCTGATTGAAGCGATAGCCCAGTGCAGCGAAAGCGATGTCGTGATTGCCATTATCCGCTATTTCGATGAGTACGTCGGCGAGGTGCGCAAACACATGCTGTATGAAGAAGAAACGGTATTCCCTTATGCTGAGGCACTTACGAAAGGCAAACGCTATAAGGGACGCTACAATATCAACATTTTCATTCGCCACCACGATAATATTGAGTCCAAGCTGTCTGAGCTTAAAGACATCATTATCAAATACTTCCCTGCGAAGAGCAGTAACGAGCTAAACAGTGTACTGTTCGACATTTTCTCGTGCGCCAACGATCTGGCTTCGCACAACGACGTCGAAAATTACCTTTTTGTTCCTGCAATTAAAAAAATCGAAAAATCGTTGACTGTCAAATGAATAAGCGAATAAGTATAGCCATAGCCGACACATCTGTGATAATTCGCAACGGACTTATGACCGTGTTGAAGCAGTTGTCGGCGCCGCAAATCGACATTGCAGAAATAAGTGATGTCGAACGACTAAAAGCGCAACTTGCGAGGATAAAACCCCAAATACTGATAGTCAATCCGCTGTTGCCGGGAATAATTTCGTTGCGCGATATAAAAATGGAATCAGGGTGCAAAAACCTGAAAATAATAGCATTGCGATGTGATTTGAATGATAACCCGCTGTTCGGCGTGTGCGACGAAACGATTTCGTTATACGACAGCGCAGAGCAAATCAGCGAAAAACTGAGCAAATTCTGTCGCGTGAAAGAAGAGAGCGACAACAGACGTCAAGAAATTAGCAATCGCGAGAAAGACATAATCGTTCAGGTAGTTAAGGGCTTGACTAATAAAGAAATAGCAGACACATTATGCCTTTCGACGCATACCGTAATCACGCATCGACGCAATATAGCCAACAAATTGCAAATCCACAGTCCGGCGGGTTTGACTATCTATGCCATTGTAAATAAGTTAGTTGACATCGACGATGTGAAAAGTACTATCCGCTCCGACTTCTGATTAAGCAGGCAAGGCACTTAAGCGTTTAATCGTTTAACCGTTTAATCGCTTAACTGTTCAATCATTTCATTAACAGACAGTTGCAATATGGGATGCAGCATGTGAGGTGCGATTTCGGCAAGCGGTTGCAGCACAAAAAGTCGCTCGTGCATCAGCGGATGTGGGATTGTCAAGTCCGGCGTTTGGATTATCCGGCTGTCATACAGCAAAATATCTATGTCAATACATCTGTCGCCATAACTCTGCGAAACGGTCTTTTTCGTTCTGCCGAGTTCAATTTCAATCTGCTGTGTGAGATGCAATAAATCGCAGGGATTCAGCGCTGTATGCAGCTCTGCAGCTACATTCAGGAACTTATTCGGCGACTCGAACCCCCAAGGCTCGGTTTCGTGAAACGACGAAATAGCAACGACGTCGCCCGCACGTTCGGCAAGCAACGCCAATGCCGTTATCAAATATTTTCTGCGATTACCGCAATTCGAACCAAGACTGAGATAAACGACTGACATTCTTTAGATTATCAGCATGGCATCGCCATACGCACAGAATTTGTATTTCTCCTTGATAGCGACCTGATATGAATCCATAATCAGTTCGTGTCCGCCGAACGCCGCCACCATCATCAGCAAGGTCGAAAGTGGCATGTGGAAGTTGGTAATCATTGCGTTAGCTACACTGAAATCGTAGGGTGCAAAGATGAATTTGTTCGTCCATCCATCGTATTCCTTCAAGTGCCGATCGGTGCTGACAGCCGTTTCCAAAGCGCGCATAACGGACGTGCCGACCGCACATACTCTATGATTTGCGTCAATTGCGCTGTTGACAGTAGCCACCACTTCGGCATTTATCATAATCTGCTCTGAATCAATCTTATGCTTCGACAAGTCTTCGACATCAATCTCACGATAATTGCCCAAGCCCGAATGAACAGTCAGATAAGCAAACGAACAGTCTTTGATTTCGAGGCGGCGCATCAGTTCGCGGCTGAAATGCAAACCTGCGGCAGGAGCAACTACAGCGCCTTCTTCCGTAGCATAAATCGTCTGATAGCGTTCGGCGTCTTCCGGTTCGACAGGGCGAGTGATGTATTTCGGCAGCGGCGTCTCGCCCAGCGAATACAGCAATTTCTTAAATTCTTCGTGCGGTCCGTCATAAAGAAATCGCAACGTGCGTCCGCGCGAAGTCGTGTTGTCAATCACTTCGGCGACGAGCGATTCGTCGGGACCGAAATAAAGTTTGTTGCCGATGCGTATTTTGCGGGCAGGGTCAACCAGAACATCCCACAGCCGCATTTTTTCGTTCAGTTCGCGTAGCAGAAACACCTCAATCTTGGCGCCTGTTTTCTCTTTATTGCCGTACAGACGGGCGGGAAATACGCGCGTATTGTTCATAACGAACACGTCGCCGGCATCGAAATATTCGATAAGGTTCTTAAACTCACGATGTTCGATCTTTCCCGTATTGCGGTGTATGACCATCATACGCGATTCGTCACGGTAATGCGCCGGATGCATCGCGATAAGCTCCGGAGGCAATACAAATTTGAATTTTGACAGCTTCATATATTAATCTTTTACGTTACATTTTCTAAAAAATCATCTATTTCATCGGGCAACATACATTTGTCAAGTGTAACGTCGCCAACTCTTGTTCTCACAAGTCCTGTCAGGTGAGCGCCCGACGACAGCGCCTCGCCGATGTCGCGCGCTAAAGCCCTGATATACGTGCCTTTACTGCACACAACACGGATTTTGATAATCGGCATCTCATAAGCCATCAGCTCTATTTCGTCGATAACGAGCGTTTTTTCTTTCAGCTGAGGCTCTTTGCCTTTCCGCGCCAGTTCGTAAGCCCGCTTACCGTCAATCTTGCAAGCCGAATAAACAGGCGGCACCTGACGTATTTCTCCCGTAAACGACTTCAGCGTTTCGACGACCAGATCTTCCGTAATATGGGCTACGGGATACGTAGCGTCAATATCCGTCTCGAGGTCGAACGATGGCGTTGTGGCTCCAAGCATCAACGTGGCGACATACTCTTTTGTCTGATACTGAAACTCTTCTATCCGTTTTGTCGCCTTGCCGGTGCATATTATCATCACACCCGTCGCCATCGGGTCAAGCGTTCCTGCATGCCCGACTTTTATCTTCTTGATTTTCAGCTTACGCGACAACTTGTAGCGAAACTTATTGACGAGGTCGAACGACGTCCAGCTCAGCGGCTTGTCAAAGTAAACTGTCTCGCCTTCAATAAAATCCATCATCCAACGACCTTATTTTACTAACGATAGGACAATGGCAAACGCTCCGGCGGCAACGCAATACCACGCAAAATAAACCAATTTTCCCTTTGCGACTAACTTGAGCATCCATCGACACGCCACTGCGCCCGACACAAATGCCATAATAAAGCCCGCAGCCAAGGTTATCGGCGAAATACCTGTAGCCGAAGTCGAAAAATCACCTTTCATTATGTCGAGCAACGCCTCGCCCAACACCGGAATTATGACCATCAGAAACGAGAACTTCGCAACATCTGCACGTCTGTTTCCCAGCAAGATACCCGTCGCTATCGTCGAACCCGAACGCGACAGCCCCGGCAATACGGCAACAGCCTGCGCTATGCCTATCACAAAGGCGTCGCGAAACGAGACCTTGCCCGTTCCCTCAGACCTTACCAAATACGTAAACGTCAGCAACACAGCCGTTAACAATAGCATAATTCCCGTAAGCAACAGCCCTTCGCCAAACAGCGCCTCGACGTAATCTTTCAGAAAAATGCCAACTATCGCAACAGGGATCATCGACAGCAATAACTTCAAAACCATCTGACTGTCAGCGTTTTTACGAAACGTAAAAAATGAAGTCGCAAGCCGTCCGATTTCTTTCCAAAGCACACAAACCGTCGCGAGGACGGTTGCAGCATGAACAGCGACGGCAAACATCAGATTGTCAGCGCCTTCAATGCCAAGCAACGACGAGGCTATAGCCAAATGTCCGCTGCTGCTGACCGGCAAAAACTCCGTCAAGCCCTGGATAAGTCCCAGAATAAGAGCCTCAAACAGGTTCATGCCTTCGTTTCGTCAGTTTTACTGCGGCTGTTAGAGCCTTTCAAGATAGCGTAAACCATCAGTATGAAACCCGCCATCGTTACGACAGGCGCTACGACAATGCGCTGTTTGCTGAATACCTGCGGATTGAACGACACTCCGTCAGCCGAACCGCCTCCACTCATCAACGCAAAGCCAATGATTATCAACAGGATGGACACGCCTATCCAAATAAAGTTGCTCTTTCCAAAAGCAAAATCTCTTTCTGCCATATTTTTATATCTAATCGTTTAATATTCTATATATGATACAATTTTCCTCGTTCCATTCCAAGATAACGGTTTACCGAAAAACTCGCCGCAATGGTCGAAATCAATACTCCCACAGCAAGCAGCGCCACAGCAACCATAGCCAGCTCAAACCGATTGATAATCTGCTCAAGCCCGACAAGTCCTCTTCTCAGATAATATAACGTCGCGACAAGCATAATTATTGCTACAACTGCAGCCATTAAACCGTTAATAATGCTGTACTTAACGAATGGCTTGCGGATGAACGCAGGCGTCGCACCAACTAAGCGCATCGTGTATATCAGAAATCGACGCGAATAAATCAGCAAGCGTATCGTATTGCTAATCAGCGCAAAAGATATCAGTACCAAAATTATTATCATCACTGTCAGCACAACGACAATCTGGCGAATGTTGTTGTTGACAAGATGCATCATATCCTGCTGATAGAGCAGTTGCGAGACGTTGCTTGACTCCGTAAGTCGTCGTTCTATTTTCTTAATACTGTCAGTATGAGTATATTCCGACTTTAGCTTAACCTCTATTGACGCCAGAAATGGATTGAAACCGAGAAACGCCTGCGGGTCTTCGCCAAGCTCGTTCGCCATCTCACGCGCCGCCTCTTCTTTTGAGATATATTTCGTCGATTTGACAAACGGCATAGCATTCAGCTCGCGTTGCGTCTGCCTTATATCCGAGTCTTTCAGATTGTCTTTCAGGATAATAGAGAACGCAAGATTCTCTTTCATAAAAACAGAAAGCTCGCGTCCCATCAACCCGGCGATCAAAAAAATCCCTATCAGAAACAACACCAGCGCGATGCTGATGATCGTAATCAGATTCGAGTTGAAAAATGAAACAGATGATGTCTTCTTATGCTTCGTCATTTTATTGTCCTGAATAATAATACTTTAGTCAAGAATGGCAAACACCATCCCCGAATTTCGGCACAAAATAACAAATTTATTACGAAACAACCCGCAAAAAAATCGTTTTTCTTCTGATTTTTTAATCATTTTACACTTTTTCAAGCATTTGCAATTTGCCTACCAAACAGCGTAGCAGATGTAGCTCCGGTTATTAATACATTGATATACTGCCCTATACGGCAATCCATCCTGTCGAAAATCACCACTTTGTTTTGCTGTGTCCTGCCGAAGAGCTGCTCGCGCGAACGTTTTGAAAAGCCCTCGACCAGCACTTCAAAAGTCTTGCCTGTATCGCGCCTGTTGCTCGCTTCCGACAGCTCGTTTTGAAGCTGTATCATCCCTTGCAAACGTCTTATTTTCACCTCTTCAGGCACATCATCCTGCAAATGTTTCGCCGCATACGTTCCCGGACGCTCCGAATATTTGAACATAAAAGCCGAATCGAAGCCGACTTCGCGCATTAACGAGAGAGTAGCTTCGTAATCATCCTCAGTTTCAGAATGATAGCCACAAAAAAGGTCGGTCGAAATTGCACATTCGGGCATAATCCGGCGTATGGCGGCAATGCGTTCGAGATACCATTCGCGCGTGTATTTGCGATTCATCACTTCGAGCATCCGCGTACTTCCCGATTGCGCAGGCAGGTGTATGTGCTTGCAAATATTGGCATTAGCTTGCATCACGCGCAAGGTCTCGTCGCTCATATCTTTCGGATGCGAGGTCGTAAAACGTATCCGCATCTCCGGAGCTTCTTTGGCTACACGCGCAAGCAATTGCGGAAAATCAAATTTAACGCCCTCATTTTCAAAACTGTACGAATTGACATTTTGCCCAAGCAGCGTTACTTCGCGATAGCCTTTCGCCTGCATATCACGCAGTTCGTTGATTATGCTTGCTACATCGCGGCTGCGTTCACGTCCACGTGTATAAGGAACGATGCAGTAAGTGCAGAAATTATTGCAGCCGCGCATAATGGAAATGAACCCCGAAATATTTATTCCCCCGATTTTCAGCGGAATAACATCTTTGTACGTTTCTTGCGACGACAGGGCTACGTTGATAGCTTTTTCGCCCCGTTCGACCGCGCCGATAAGGTTGGGCAAATCCATATACGAGTCGGGTCCGGCAACGATGTCAACCCCGTGTTCGTTGATTAACTGCTCCTTGACGCGCTCAGCCATACAGCCTAATACGCCTATAATCAGCGATTTATTCTTCTTTCGGAACGATTGCAAATACTCAAGCCTGTGGACGACGCGCTGCTCGGCATTGTCGCGTACCGAACAGGTATTGACAAATATCGCGTCAGCATCTTCGACCGTTGACGTCATTTCGTAGCCGCAGGTCTGCATAATCGACGCAACGACCTCACTGTCAGCAACATTCATCTGACATCCGTAGGTCTCGATATATAGTTTCGCAGCTTTTTTTTCTTCGCTGTCTATCTTTTTTACCATCAAATCTATGTCTATTTCAAAAAAAATATCTACTTTTGGACTGCAAAAGTAATCAAAACTTATGGACGATAGCATTGGAAACTGGTTATATTTAATTGTCATCATCGTGATTACCGTCGTTTCGTCGCTCGGTTCGTTGAAGAAAAAGCGTACTGCTGAGACAGTTACGTCGCCGCAGCCTGTTTCGCCAACTGAATTTTTCCCCGAACCTCCGCCGGTCAGAAAAAGCAAGAAGAAACAACCGCCCGCGCCGCCTCAAAAGAGTGGATATACGCCTATGTTTCAAGATGAAGGACAGCGCGCAGTGGAAAATATCGTCTCTTTTCCCGGCGATTTAACCGACGACGCTTCCCCTCTGAAAGACCTTGAGCTGGACGACGCCGAATCGTTCCGCAAAGCCATCATCTATTCGGAAATCCTGAATCGCAAATATTAAATCTGCACCAAAAAAAATCCCACCCATCACGATAGACGGGCAGGATTTTTCAGAAATGAACAAATTTTCGACTCTCCTTAGTTATTTGCTGCCGAAATAACGGTTGTATAGACCCTCGAAGCCTTTGCCGTGTCGCGCTTCGTCCTTACACATTTCGTGTACGGTGTCGTGGATAGCATCAAGATTTTGCTGTTTGGCAAGCGTTGCAATGCGTTTTTTGTCCTCGCAGGCGCCCTGTTCAGCCATCATACGCTTTTCGAGATTGGTCTTGGTGTCCCAGACTATCTCGCCGAGCAGTTCGGCAAAACGTGCGCAGTGGTCGGCTTCCTCAAAAGCATACCGTTTGAACGCTTCAGCAATTTCGGGATAGCCTTCGCGGTCTGCCTGACGGCTCATCGCTATGTACATCCCCACTTCGGTCGCTTCGCCCATAAAATGAGCTTTCAAACCTTCAACTATCACAGGGTCAACTCCTTTTGCTACGCCGAGAACGTGCTCGTCGGCAAATTGCAGCTTTCCGCTGTCCGTTACTTCTTTAAACTTGTCCTTCGGCTGTTTACACATCGGACAGATGTCGGGAGCTTCAGTCCCCTCGTGGACGTAACCACATACAGTACAAATAAATTTCTTTTTCATAATGTTTTGTTTTTAATATGAATAATTATGTTAATAATATAAATGCTTTTAATTAGCAATTCGTTGTTTACAGTTGGCGCAGAGACCTTTGAAGGTTACGTGCGCTTCGTCGATTACAAAATCCATCGTCGAGGGCAGAAAATTGCGCTCAAGCGGCAGGTCGTGGATGCAGCCGCACTTCTTGCAGTAGAAATGGGCGTGAGCATCAACTATACCATCGAAACGCGCATTCTTCTCATCTACATCAAGTTGCAACGCGACGCCGTGATGCACAAACAGTTTCATCGTGTTATAAACCGTCGTCTTCGACAGGGTTGGAATTTCGGACAGCAAACCGCAATAGACTTCGTCTGCCGTCGGATGATTTCTGCGGGTCAGAAGATAATCCATTATTGCTATTCGCTGTATCGAAGGTCTGATACCATTGTCTGTCAAATATTTATGCGTCTGTTTCGTCATTTTTGAAACGATTTTAATTTTGTAACGGGTACAAAAGTACGGGCTTTTTGCGAGTCCGCCAAATTTTTTATGTTATTTTTTCTAAAAAATTTGTAATAATTTGTTTTATGGCGTAATTTTGCCCTCTGAAACGCGATTACAAACAGTATGGAAATAGTAATTATTCTCGGATTGATATTGCTGAACGGCGTATTGTCGATGTCTGAAATTGCCTTAGTATCAGCGCGTAAGACCCGCCTTGAGATAGAACTCAAGAAGCGGAAAAGCGCGGCGGGCACGGCTTTGGAGTTGGCGAACAATCCCGACAAATTTCTTTCGACAATTCAAATCGGCATCACGCTTATCGGCATTCTGACCGGATTGTTTTCGGGCGAAGCTTTTGCTGCTGATCTGGCGAGGCTGCTTAGCGGCATCCCCTGGCTTGCGCCTTATGCACTCACCGCCTCAAAGTTCGTTATCGTAGTGGTTGTTACCTACTTAACTCTCGTAATGGGCGAGCTTGTGCCTAAAAATATCGGAATGAAATTTGCCGAGAAAGTGGCAATTATCGTCGCTCGACCGATGAATTTTATGTCGGCTGTGGCGTCGCCTTTCGTATGGATACTGTCCAAGAGTACCGTCCTGATGGTCAAGCTGTTGGGACTTGACAAGGCAGAAGACGCAAAAGTTACGGAAGAAGAGATAAAAGCCATAGTCAAAGAGGGTTACGACGACGGAGAAGTGCAGGAAGTCGAACAGGACATAGTAGAGCGCGTATTTTCGCTGGGCGACCGCGACGTCGGCTCGATAATGACACATCGCAGCGAAGTGGTATGGATGGATATCAGCGAGAATCGTGAGACGGTGCGCGACCGCGTGAAAGAAAACCTGTTCAATGTCTATCCCGTCGCGTCGGAAAAATTCGACAACATCGTCGGCGTGGTCTATCTCAAAGACCTGTTCGGCAGGATTGATTCGCCCGATTTTAAGCTGTCGCAGGTTGTTCGTCCGGCGCAGTTTGTCCCTGAAAATCAAAGCGTTTACAACACTCTGGAGCAGTTCAAGAAAGCTCGTGTCAAGTACGGACTTGTTACGGACGAGTTCGGCGGCATACAAGGCATTGTAACACTGAAGGATATAATGGAAGCGCTCATCGGACAGGTACTCGACAGCGACGAAGAGCTGGAAATCAAGGAACGTGCAAGCGGTGGATGGCTTGTTGACGGACAGTATTCGTTCTATAACTTCCTCGAATATTTTGATATGGAGGACTTATACGCTGAAAATGACTACAATACCTTAAGCGGTCTGATTCTCGATATCCTGAAAAGCGTACCTAAAACGGGCGATACGCTGACATGGCAACGCTTCAAGTTTGAAATCGTAGATATGGATAAAGCGCGTATCGACAAAGTGCTCGTCAAGAAAATCGGCGGTCGAAAAGACGAGGCGACGGAATAGCTACGCCAGTTTGTCAATTTCTTTCAGCCACATATCGACGGTCGCATCGCTCGGCATACGAAAATCGCAACGCGGCGAGAGACTTATCGAACCGACTTTAGGTCCGTCGGGCAGGCAGTTGCGCTTGAACTGCTGTGCGAAGAACCGCCTGAAGAACACAGCCATCCACTTCTTAATCACGTCTTTAGCATATTTCTTTTTGAACGCTTTCTGAGCGAGATAAAAGAGTTTCGTCGGCGACGCTCCATAACGCATAAAGTGCCAGAGGAAGAAATCGTGCAGCTCGTAAGGTCCGACTAATTCTTCCGTTTTCTGACTTATATCGCCGTTTTTGTCCGCCGGAATCAATTCAGGACTAATCGGAGTGGCGAGGATATCAAGCAAGGTCGCGCGAGCTTTTTCATCGACACGGTGCAGCGCGACCCACTCTACGAGATAGCGTACCAGCGTTTTCGGTATTCCCATATTGACAGCGTACATTGACATGTGATCGCCGTTGTAAGTCGCCCAGCCGAGAGCCAGCTCCGACAGGTCGCCCGTTCCAACGACAAAGCCGTTGTGCATATTTGCCAGATCCATTAATATTTGTGTACGCTCGCGCGCCTGTACATTTTCATAAGTAGTGTCGTGCTTATAGCCGTCGTGTCCGATATCGTGAAAATGCTGTTTGCAGGCTTTGATGATGGATATTTCTTTCAGGGAAACGCCCAGAGACTGAATGAGTTCGATGGCATTTCCGCGTGTACGGTCTGTGGTGCCGAAGCCGGGCATCGTTACGCCAATAATCTGACGTCGCGGTATGCTCATAGCATCAAAAGTCATAGCCGTAACTAACAGAGCCAGAGTGGAATCAAGTCCACCCGAAACGCCAATCACAGCCGATTGCAGCTGAGTATGCGCCATTCGACGCGCTAAAGCATTGACCTGAATATTGAAAATCTCGCTGCACCGCTCGTCGCGAACAGCATCCGAAGAAGGCACAAACGGCGCAGGGTCGATCTCGCGCTCAAGCGTCTTGCCGTCAAAGCCCGACAGATTTATTGGAATAACCGTCGGCTTCCTGTCGCCAAGAAAACGGGCGGCATCTTGCACAAAACTTGTAGTTACCAGCCTGTCGTGCTGCAAGTTATCCACGTCGATTTCGCGTACCAGCAGCTTCTCGCGCATCTGGAAGCGATCGGTCTCGCCCAAAAGAACGCCATTCTCGGCTATAAATCCCTTGCCTGCAAAGACAAGGTCGGTCGATGACTCGCCATAGCCGGCAGCCGAATAAATATAACCTGCTATACATCGCGCAGACTGTTGACATACAAGCGATTTGACGTATTCGTTCTTGCCTGTCAGTTCGTTGCTCGCGGAGAGGTTGATAATGATATTCGCACCCTGCATTGCCAATAGCGAACTCGGCGGTACAGGCGTCCATACATCTTCGCAAATCTCAATGCCGACAATCGCCTTGCCTGCGCCAAAGAGCATATTCTGTCCGATGGGATATTCAACGTTATCAATCGTTATCGTATTGGCTTGCAACTCATTAGCCGACGAAAACCAGCGCCGCTCCTGATATTCCTTATAGTTTGACATATACGTTTTCGGAATGAAACCAAGCACTTTGCCCTTTTGCAAGACGGCAGCCGTATTCATAAGCTTGTTTTCTATCGCCAGCGGCAAGCCGACGATGTACAGCGCATCAAGGCTGCGCGTCCGCCGCGCCAATTCCAGCAACGCTGCTATAGCCTGCTGTTGCAAATTATCCTGAACGAACAAATCCATACAGGAATATCCCGTAATTGATAATTCCGGAAACACCACTATTTCAGCGCCTTGCGCAGTTGCCTTGCGCAACAGATGCTCAATCTGCTCCATGTTATACCAGCAATCAGCCACCTGCAGCAACGGCACGGCAGCAGCTACTTTTACAAATCCGTGTACCATATCTCAATAATTTTATCCTGCAAAAATACTAAATGGCGCGGAATAAATCCCGTATTCGCGTTTAAAATTCTTCTTTATTTATTTTCCAAAAAGGCGTTTTACGCAAAGTTCTCTACCAGAAATAGATATAAAACGCCACAGTGATAGCCAGAATAATCACCGTATGGATGATATCCCAGCGGTTCCAGCTGGCTCGTGTGGCGGCTTTCTGTTCAGGCGTGGCTGTGCCAAAGACCAATCCGGTTATCTTTTCGGCTTGCGGCGCTTTTGTTAACAGACTGACTACTACCACTATAACGATACATATCAGCAACATCCATCCGCAGAAAAACAGCCAGTTGGTGTCGAAAAACACGGATTTGAATAGCGACTGGGCAGCGGCGGGAGTATTTTCGTAATAGATCTTTGCTCCGAGTCGCGTCATCCCGATAACCATACCTGCAATCAGTCCCCACATACCGCCCTGTGCTGAAGTGCGTTTCCACGTGATACCCAACAGGAAAGCTGCCGCGATGCCGGGCGCCAGAACAGACTGTACTTCCTGCAAATAGGCGTAGAGCACATTACCGATACTGCGCATTATCGGTATCCACAGTATGCCCAGCAACACGACTACGACGGTAGCAGTCTGCCCGATGACAACAAGTTTACGTTCCGAAGTGTCGGGACGCAGTTTTTTGTAGAAATCGATGGTAAAGAGCATCGACGACGAGTTGAACAGCGAAGCCAACGAACTCATCAGCGCAGCCAGTATGCCGCAAACAACTAATCCTTTCATGCCTGCGGGCAGCAGTTTGGCGACAAGCGTCGGGAACGCCGCATCGGAATTGGGCGAGCCGTCAGCCATCAGTGGCAGAAAATGACCCGTTTTCTGATGCAGAGCGAACGCTATCATACCCGGAATGAGGAAAAGGAACACGGGCAGCAACTTGAGATAGGCGCCGAAGATGGTGCCTCGCCGCGACTCGCGCTGGTTTTTGCCCGAAAGCACACGCTGAACGATAAACTGGTCGGTACACCAGTACCAGAAACCGATGACCGCCGAACCTATCAGGGCGCCGAGCCATGGATACGAGGGGTCGTTGTTATTGCGTATCAAGCTGGTCATCGAGTCGCCGTAATCGTTGGCGGGTACAGCTCCACAAATGCGCATCAGCTCGTCCC
Source organism: Tannerella sp. (assembly GCA_031272455.1). GTDB lineage: Bacteria > Bacteroidota > Bacteroidia > Bacteroidales > Tannerellaceae > Tannerella. The sequence continues at coordinate 24,992 of JAISTS010000011.1, forward strand.
ATCCGCCGAGTTCTTTCAGTCCGAGTACGAGGATAACCAATGAGCCGAGCAACAGGATAGGCGTCTGTAAAACAGAAGTGTAGAGCACCGATTTCATCCCTCCGAAGATGGTGTATAGCGCTGTAAGTATGACAAGTCCGACGGCGGCGACCCAGAAGAAATCTATACCCCAAAGCGTCTCAATCCCAAACACCTGCTTGAAAACCAGACCGCCGGCATAGACCGTAACTGCCACTTTAGTAAGCACATAGCTGATGAGCGAGATGACCGACAGTATCGTGCGCGAGCTTTTATTGTAGCGCCGTTCAAGAAATTCGGGCATCGTCAGCACCATACTGCGCGAATAAAACGGGACGAACACCCAGCCGAGTATAAGTATCATCCAGCCCTGTATCTCCCAGTGAGCCATTGCCATACCGCTGTCGGCGCCGGTGCCTGCCAGACCGATAAGATGTTCCGAACCGATGTTCGACGCAAAAATCGATGCGCCGATAGCGATCCACGTAGCGTCGCGACCGCCAAGAAAATAGTCTTTCGAGTCTTTGTTTTTCTGCCTCAGCACCCATACGATAATCCCTATAAGCGCCAGCGAGAAAACTCCGATTACTAACCAATCATATATTGCCATTGTTTTAGAATTATTAAGATTTATTGCCGCAAATGTACGAATTTTAATTATCTGCACAAAAAAAGTAACGGCAAACTTACGCGCCGATTAGATAAAAGTATGTACAGACGCAACTGATACGAGCACAAAAAAAAGCGAGCGCCTCACGACGCCCACTCTCAAACAATTAATAATCAATGATTCAAATGTCTGTCAATCGCTCAACTTCCGTGCCCCGTCGCTGATCACGACGTCATACACTTTGGGCAAGCGTTTGAATTTGTCTTTGTAAGCTGCTTTCGCTTTGGCGATGAACGGCTCGTAAAGCTCGTCTTTGACAAGGTTGATGGTGCAGCCGCCGAAGCCGCCGCCCATAACGCGCGAGCCGGTTACACCCGATTCCTTGGCGATATCATTCAGGAAATCAAGCTC
>JAISTS010000103.1 GCA_031272455.1 Tannerella sp.
CTTAGAGACGTTCCGCCCTTGAACGAAATGCTGTCGGCATACGGCAACGCAAACAGGGCGCGAAGTACGGCTGTTACCCAGATGTCTTTTTCTATTGCTACTTCGGGCAGGTTAAGCAAAAACTTGCTGTTACTGATATGTTTAATCTGTTCTTCAACAGGAAGTTGCAGGAATTTACTCATTTTCTTGTTCTTAAATAATGTAATAGAATGGTTGATATCCAATTTGGGGCAAGCAGAGCGTCGTGAGTGATTATATCACTGTTTTCGTGCGAAAGCGCTATATATATTTTCTGTAATTCTTCTTCCGTAGCTTTGCCTTTGCCTATCTCTTTCAAAGCAAAAACAGCCAGACAGCAGACATCGCTTCTGTAAGAAAGATTTTTTGCGACCGTTTTCTGCAGTTTTATTTGTAATTTTCCGATTTTTAAGACACGGGCAGCGCCATCGGTCAGAAAGACCAACCGCATTGGCACTTGAGTTGAAAGACCGAGAGCATTCAGGGCATACAACCCCGTCGGGACAATTTTCGCCTTATCCCGTCTCATTATCTGCGCCATTATCTCGTTAACAGTGGGTAGAATCACCTCTCCGTCGCCATCTAACTTGGGGTACAAATAAATACCCGGCGACAAACGAACTATGGCGCCATCCTTACACAATCGCGACAAAGAATGACGAATCGCGTAGTCTGTCCCTAAAAGAGCGAAATCTTTAGCGAAAATCAACATCCCGCGCCTCTTGCTTTTAATCTCATTAACAATCTTATTATTTGACGATTGCATGTATTTGTCTCCTCTATTTTTGGCACACATTTAGCATAAAAATGTGCCTGTTTCCGCTTGCAAAGGTAGTCTTTTTTCTCAACCCGTGAAATTTTTTGAGTAATTTTTTTCGCCGCAACTGTTCAACTTTCAAAAACTTTGCCTAACTTTGCGTTTTCAAGATTGAATTTTTTTTGTAAATTTGCAGACTGATAGACCAATAAATATATGGAAAAGAAAGTAGTAGAAATGTCGCAGACGGAGTACAAACGGTTCATGGCTTTTAAGGAAGCCGACAAGATTGTTCGTGGCATAAAACGCGGTTTGCGCGAAGTGCACGAAGCAAGGCTGGGTAGAAAAAAATTAAAATCTGCCAGAGAGTTAGCGTATGAACTTTGAAGTTACTGCCGAATTTGAAAAGGCGCTTAAGAAATTAGGAAAAAAATACCCGTCGCTCAAAACGGATTATGAAGCCTTCCTTGAAGAACTTGAAAAGAATCCGTTGATGGGTGATGAGATATTCCCAAACTGTCGCAAAGCTCGAATAGCAATTAAAAGCAAGGGCAAGGGCAAACGCGGCGGCGGCAGGATTATTTTTTACATCGAAGTCATTGGTGAAACTATTATCCTGCTGTATGCCTATGATAAATCGGAAATGGAAGACGTCCAAACTGCGTTTATAGAACAAATTTTAGAATCATTTTATAGTCATTAATAAAACAGTATGATGATACTTTTCGGCATAAATAAAATGGAAACGACGAACAGTAAGAAGAAAGATTTTGATTGCGTCGAAATGAAGAACGCAATTCAGGCGAAAATATACGCCGAGACGAAGGATATGAGCTATCCCGAGTTGCGGGCTTACCTTGACAGGAATCTGCAAAACGATGCCTTCTGGAACAGGAAGGGCGGCGCAGGCAGTTATGCGGCTTGTGCTTGTAACTCTTTGATTTCCAAGTATTTACCCCCCCCCCGCGTATTTAATTGATAATAAGGCAACTGCGTCGTTTTTTTGCGATGCATCTCAGATATGCCGGTTATTGTCGCAGCCTTCGGGCAGGCGGACAGTAACCGCTTTTTTATGTCTTGAACGGAATGTATAATTATTTAAATATCAGCAAAATGAAAAGAATTTTTACAAAATCTGTATTAGCGTTGCTCGGATTGATGAGTTTGTTTTCCGTTGCGGCGCAGGAAGTGATTAACATCAACCGCGACGCGAGCGCAGTCAGTCTGCGTTCAGCCCGCGCAGTAGCCAACCCCGAAGGCGCCATCGAAACCCGCGCGTTCGACTGGAACCCGCGTTTGCAGCAACTGACAGCTGCCGACAAAGGCAAAACGCTGCAACTCGACCTCTTCGACGGCAGGCAGTATCGAGCCGTAATCCGCAACGTGGCAACCGATTACAGCGGCGTGCTCGGCATCACGGCGGTGCTGACCGACTTTGACTTCGCCGCCTGTTTCATAGCCATTTCCGACGCCGGAATTACCATCTCCGCCGATATTCCCGAACGCGACGAGCGTTACCGCGCCTTTGTCCGCGATGGCGAAACCGTCCTCTCGTGTTTTTCACTGATAGAGGAACAGAAAAAGGAAGGACAGCATATCGCCGTGCCTGCGCCGACGAGCCGCGAAACTCTGCAACTCCGCAATGCGCCCGTGGAAACGCGAGCAGATAATATTGATGAGCATGTAACGCTTGACATATTGGTAACTTATACTACGACGGCAAAAGAATGGGCAGCTGAAAATGCGACAAGTATTGACAATGTTATCAATTTAGCTTTCCAAAGAGCTAATCTTGTATTTGATAACTCTGACACAAATGTAACATTAAACTTGGTGCATAAATACGAAACTGATTATCAACAGACAAGCAGCGCCGGAGATGATGCGGAAGCAATATATTTCAAATCTTACGATCTTAGAAAACAGCACCATGCAGATTTGGTTGTTACTCTGCTGGTAATGAATGATGGAGGATTTGCCGGTGTGCCCACTGATGAAGCCTCTTTTAGAAATTATGGCGACTATCTTAGTCGCGCAAGTGCAGCATGTCGTGTACAGCAGGTTGGAGAATCCTATACAATGGCACATGAAATCGGGCACACATTAGGTTGTGGACATAATGTAGAAACCGGGGGATCAGAGGGAATGTTTAATTATTCGCATGGTTTAAGATTTGTAGATAAAATTGGAACGCCGTTTCATACTGTTATGGCGTATCAATATTTATTAAACGGTACATATTCTACGCCCATTCCTTACTTTTCAAATCCGGATATGACATACAATGATGTTCCAATTGGCGATAAAGCCACAGCAAATAGCGCTTTAACTATAAAACAAACAAAACATACTGTTTCGAGATATTCGGATTATCTTAACAGAGAGCCTGTTTATACGGTCAGCGCAGGAGTATTAACTAAATACGAAGGACCTCCCGGATATATCACAATACCTTCAAATTTAGGAATAACCGCGATTGCTTCCAATGTATTTGGCTCTGGCCCATATCATTTCTATACAGTTATTAAACTCCCTGAAGGGTTAAAAAAGATTGGAGAATGGGCATTTAATTACTCAGAAATCACATCCATATACATACCTGCTTCGGTGGATTTCATTGATTATGGCGCTTTCTCAGGTTGTAAGAATCTCAAAGATGTTGAAGTAGAGTGGGTGAATCCGCTATCAATTGATAAAGGTGTTGGTGGTTTACTGGAAGTATTTGGAGAGGTTGATTTATCGCAAGTCACACTGCATGTGCCAAAAGGAACAAAATCCAAGTATCAAACAGCGCCAGTCTGGAAAAATTTCGGCACAATTGTAGAAATAAGTCCTGCTGCAATAGAAACAGTCGCTGCATCAACGCAAGAAATCTGGTCGTCAGGCGGCAGTATCCATATCACCGTAGCGGCAGCCACAACGCTAAGCGTTTACACCGTTAGCGGCAGTCTTGTCCGCCAGCAAGCGCTTGGCGCAGGCGAAACGAGCATCTCGCTGCCGCAGGGCGTGTATATCGTCAAGGTCGGAGACACGGCGCAGAAGGTGATTGTCAGATAGCAGCTGATGTGTTATTAATGGAGTTAATGTAACGTGAATCCGACGTAAAAAAAAAAACGATTATTTTTTTGTCGGATTCGCGTTTTTTCGCTACCTTTGTATTCAAAATTTCAAGCAAAAAATTTCGATTTAATTTGTTGGTTTGTAGTAAGTAAATTAACAGTTTACGGTAATTTCATTCATTGCCCTTCCCCAAAATTAGCATCCAGACAGTCTTTCAGCTTGATTTTCTTTTTGAGTTCGGGTTTGCCGATGGCGGTCTCGGTGTGGCGGATACGGAGGTTGGCTTTGCTGTTCACGTACTTATGCAGGAAAATTTCTATTTCGCCGAGATGTTGCGTCATCGGGACGGTGGCGATTTCGTGTTCGGCGTTCTCGAAGGTATGGAAGAGGTAGGGCGCCTGCATCGCATCGAATTGTGTGGCAAGCTGTTTCGGTCCGTAAAGCCCGAAGCGCAGGAATTTCAAGCGGTCGTAGGGCACGTTTTTGTCGGCGTCGCCGTGAAAAAACAGCATCGGGGCGGGCTTTTCCTGCCACGCCATCTTACCCTCGCTGAAAATTGCGCCCGCAAACGATACCACTCCGGCATAGCGAAAACCGTCGGGAAGGCTGCTGCTGCGTGGCGAATGGTTGCATCGCTCATATTCGGCTTGCAGAACGGTAACGGCGCCGGCGCTCGAACCACAGGTCGTAATGCGCTGTGTGTCAATGCGCCACTCTGTCGCGCGCTGTGCCACATAGCCGGTTGCGTCGAACAGGTCTTCGACAGCCATCCCGACTGCTTCCGAAAAGAGGTCAACAAAAGCGTTGAACATCTTGAGTTTGCCCTGATTAGTGTTGATTTTCTTGCTGAAATCTTTGAGACCCAGACGATAATCTATCGCAACAACGGCATAGCCCTGCTCTGCGAAATGCTTAAAAAACGCCTTATAGTCGTCATGGTCGCGTTCGCCACGCATAAAACTGCCGCCGAAAACGAAGATAAGGCAGGGCTTCGACGGCGCTTCGTCCATCTGTTCGTACTTGTCAAGACGCAGAGTGTCAGCGCCTTTGATGGCATAGATATGCGTCTCTTTTGCGACTTCAGCCCCGATTGAGATGCAACAGCACAGAAACGCTGTCAGTATGATACTTAATTTCCTGTTAATCATTTGTTTAAATGTTAAATTAATTATTGTTTGTTCGCAGATGCGACGTTGCGCAAAGCGAAATATTTATGCAAAAGTAAAAATAATAATTGAATATCAGCGTTAATTTTACAGACGAAATAAATTCGTATTTTTGCAAACTGATTGAAAAAAAGTATGCCGAAAAGAAAAAATCGGAAATTAAGTTGTCTGTTCACGCTATTGCTTTGTGTGATAGCCGTTTACGGGCAATACTCTGTCAGCGGCGGGACGGGCGAGCCGTTGCTCGCTGCCGACAATACGCTCAACCGCATTCAGGTATGGCTCGTTTACGGGATGGAAGGCGTGAAGTTGAGCTATACTTCGGCTGGGTCGTCGCATAAATGGTATCGTTATAAAGAGCGAGCATCTGATGCAGAGGCAGTTACAGCAACTGTCAGCGGCGACGTTTCGACCGTCAATAACCCGGAAGAAGGTTACGGCTATTTTGTGCTCGACGGCGATAACTACGCTATGTCGAACTTTGTATGGATAATGGATTACAGTCGCTATCCGGTTGATATTCACAATCTTCGCATATCGGACAATGTCGATCCCTGCGAGTTGCTGCGTTTCAGCGGCGACGATGCGACGGTCGCGCTCACGTATCGCACTCCAAGCGGCGTCGCGACGGAGATAAAACGCGAATACGAAATCAGCTATATGACGCAGGTATGGAACGACAACGACCAACGGTTCACTTCGGCTATGGAAATCCTGACTATCGAAGGCAATCCGATTGGCAATTCGTTCAAACCGCCCCTCGACGATACGGAGATACAGTTGACGGGCGACCTTTTTGCGCGTCATTTCGGAGTGGAAAAGACCTATTCGACCGGATTATACAATGCCGTTGCGCTCGAAGTTCATGCTGATACGCTTGTGCTGTCCGACGGCGGCACAAATATGCGCGAGAGCGGCTCCGAAGCGCTTGCGCCGGCTGACATGCGGTTTACGGCTTATGCCAACACGCCCGTTGCATCGCTGTTTATCTGGCAGATAGCCCGCAAGGAGGATCCTGACAAGCCGCTTGTGCGTTTCACCGAGCCTGAAATGGAATACACGTTTTCGCTGGCGGGCGACTACATCGTACAGCTCGAAGTCAGCGACCGCACAGGCGTTTGCACCAACACGGAATATACGTACAACATATCTGTAACAGAGACTGTTATGCTGATACCTAACGCCTTTACGCCCGAAGGTTCGCCCGGCGTGAACGACGAATTTAAGGTTGTTTACCGTTCGGTGGTGCGTTTCAAGGCGTCGGTTTTCAATCGCTGGGGGCAGGAGCTTTTCCGCTGGACAGACCCTTCGCGTGGCTGGGACGGCAAATATCGCGGCAAACTTGTTCCCGCAGGTGCATATTATTACGTCATCGAATACACCGGTACCGACGGCAAAACGCATAAGAAAAGCGGCGATATCAATGTCATCCGCAACACTAAAACCAAAGGGACGACTACGGGGAACTGATTATACTGCAAATATATAAATAAATTATTCATGCTGAAAGAGAACGACAGAACAGAACTAAAAGAGCGACTTACGCCCGACTTGGAAAAGGAGGCGGTGGCTATGCTTAACGCCAAAGGTGGACACATCTATATTGGCGTTAAGGACGATGGCTCTGTCGCAGGCGTTCAAAACCCCGATGAACTGCAACTGATAATCAAAGACCGACTGATTAACAACATCCGCCCAAGCATTATGGGGCTGTTTGAGGTTGACTGTAAGGAGATTGACGGCAAAGACGTTGTGGTGGTGGGGCTTGCGAGCGGCATTGCCCAGCCGTATTACATC
>JAISTS010000135.1 GCA_031272455.1 Tannerella sp.
AATCATATTTTTTTTGCGTTTCGATGATTTTTTCGGAAGATGAATACATCGTTTGAGTGAAAAATTTTCAGCTGTTTTTAGCATGTGTGGGGAAAATGTGGGGAAAATTTCGAGAAACAAAAAACCTAACTGATTGATTATCAGTTAGGTTTTGCTTTCGAGCGGTACCCGGAGCCGGGGTCGAACCGGCATGGAAATGAATCCACTGGTGTTTGAGACCAGCGCGTCTACCAATTCCGCCATCCGGGCTAATGAATGTTGAATATTGGCGCTGCAAAGGTATGAAAAATATTTTTGCCTGCAATCGTATTTGCCACAAAAAAACGGGAGGCTGCCCGAAAAACTTTTTCAGAACAACCTCCCGCGCGAATTATTAACAAACTCTATTTTTTTATTTGATAGTTGCTCCGGCAGCGCCGAGAGCAGCTATTTCCGCATCAGTCAGCGGCTTATCCCAGATGGCGATGGCGGCGATGTCGATCTCGCTGTCTTCGCCGTCTTCGTCGGCAATAAGGCAGGCGCCTTTCGGGTCGAGCGCATAACGGTTGTCAAGCGCCAACGCCGTAGTCTTGCCCTCGAAGAAGAGCTTGCCGTCGATATAGAACTTACAGTATTCGGGCGATTTACAGCTGATCACCAAGCGATGCCAGTTAGCATCCTGAGGAACGGTATTGTCCGAATAGCCGATATTGGAGTTCGTCAGCGTACCTGAGGGACGGATAAATATCTCGCCGTCGCCCGCGTTGTCCGGGTCGGTTTGCAGGAAGCAGTACCATTTGTCGAGTGCCGGCAGGCGATAGTCGTAGAGGATAGTGTATTCGTTCACCTTTGCTCCGGGTGCGCCGTCTGCCGATTCGCCGTTAGCTTCGATGCCGTGGTTGGCAAAGAAATAGCTGCCCGGACCGACGCGCACGGCGCCGTTGCCTGCCGACGGACCGGCTGTCGCTGCTATATCGCTGCCTTTTGCTTCGAGAGCATTTCCGATGTCGGCTGCTCCGAGGTTGTCGGCATCGTTAAACAGCCACAGTCCTACTAACGGACCTTTGGGCAGGAAGCCCGATGTGCCCGCGTCGCCCAGAGCGGCAACAGCTGCGTCGTCGAGCGGCTGATCCCAGATAGTTATCTGCGCGATGTCGATATCGCTGTCTTCGCCGTCTTCGTCGGCAATAAGGCAGGCGCCTTTCGGATCGAGCGCGTAACGGTTGTCGAGCGCCAAAGCCGTGGTCTTGCCCTCGAAGAAGAGCTTGCCGTCGATATAGAACTTACAGTATTCGGGCGATTTACAGCTGATCACGAGGCGATGCCAGTTAGCATCCTGAGGAACGGTATTGTCCGAATAGCCGATATTGGAGTTCGTCAGCGTACCTGAGGGACGGATAAATATCTCGCCGTCGCCGTCGTTGTTCGGGTCGGTTTGCAGGAAACAGTACCATTTGTCGAGCGCGGGCAGGCGATAGTCGTACATAATGGTGTATTCGTTGACTTTTGCGCCCGGAGCGCCGTCAGCCGATTCGCCGTTAGCTTCGATGCCGTGGTCGGCAAAGAAATAGCTACCCGAAGCTACGCGGACTGCTTTACCGCCGTTTGGTCCGGCTACAGAAGTGAAGCCGTCGCCTTTCAGTATCAAGTCGTTACCTATTGTTGCAGCGCCAAGGCTGGATGCGTTTTTGAACTGCCAGTTGCCAACAACCTGCGGACCTGTCGGTTCGTCGTCGCTGTCGTCGGGAGCCGAGCCGTCCTGATTGATTGCCACTTTGATGGTAGGCAGACTGTAAACTACGATGTCGATTTCGCAGCTGCGTATCACTCCGGCGTTGGGTTCAACCGTGATTTTCAAATTGTTCGTCGTAACATTTTCAAGAATTTCGGTTTTACACCAGATTTTCGACGCTGTAGCGGTAAACTGCTCGCTGGCAGTAACGGTGAGGTAATACACGCTGCCTTCGATGGGCACTTCGTAAGCCAGCTCACCCTGAACGTCGAGCGTAGGGATTTCGCGTACATATTCTTCGTTGCATGCAAAAACGAGGCATGCCATCGCGAAGGCTATAAAATATTTTATTGATTTCTTCATATTAATATTCATTTTTTTGACTGATTAATATTTACTTAGTTAACCACGTATGGATATTATGGTCGTCAACGCCGCCAAACTGACGGTCGATAGCTTCCTGATAATTCTCCGTGTTCTGGGTTGCCTCTTCGGTAGGATACATCCAGCGGAGGGGCATACGGTCGGTCAGCTCGTTCTGGTTCGTTGCCGGGTCGATAGGATAAACGGGATATCCTGTTCGGCGGTTGTCGAAGAACGGGTCGTACTTATACTGCAGGAACGAAGCCGCAAATTTCTGCTCGATAATTTTCTGCAGGTCGCTTTCAAAATCGCCCGTCAGCTGGAGCGATGCTTTGGCGAGATGCTGAGTGATATAGGTGTCGTTTATCTTACGGTTATGATGAAACTCTTCGTTGTCGGGCGTATTCTCGGCAGTGAAGCGCAATCCGGCTTCGATACCTTTCAGATAAAATTCCGATGCCGAGCGTCCGGGCAGCCAGCCGCGCAGAGCGCCTTCGGCAAGGATAAACTGCTGCTGTGCATAGCCGACACGTGCGATAGGTTCGCCGCCGTTGGGGTCGTCAAGATAGCGTGCGTTGATGCGGCAGGTCTTGCGTTCGCCCGTCAGCGTCTCGATGTCGGTATTGTTCCACGCCGGATTAATGGCAGGATAACAGGCTGTGTCAGACTGCGATATGCCTTGCGCTAAATAATATTCCGACGGCTCGGCATAGTAGAACAGGCGATAGTCGTAATGCTTTTTCAGTATATCGACCATCACGCTACTCATACGCAGATACATCCACGACTGATTGGAAATGCGGTAATACGGCGGATACATACCCGGCTGGTTACGGCTTTCGTAAATCATATTGTCGGCGTTGGATTCGAGCAAGGGGCGGGCTGCCACTTCGGCAAAGCGCGACTTGATATTCAGGTCGGGCGTGTCGTCGGCACGTTTCGAGAGCGCTATCAGCACTTTCAGCTCAAACGAATTGACGACCTTTTGCCAGTTTGACGGATTGCCATCGAACACCACATCGCCTATACAACTCTTGTTGTCGGCTATCGCTTTGGCAAAATGCGCATTTGCGGCGTCAAGATCATCGAGGATATAGCGAAAAACGTCTTTCTGACTGTCGTATTTCGGTTTGATAATCCCCTCTTTCTCGCCGAGGAAGGCTTCGCTGTACGGGATATCGCCCATAGCCATCGTGGTGTAATACATTTTGAACGCGCGGGTGAAGAGCGCTAATCCCTGATAGGCGTCGTAGAACGCTTCGTCGGCGTTTTCGACCATCTTTTCCGCCGTCGTAACTACGGTATATTCGTCGAATGTACAGCGGTCGAGGCGGTTATACTGAGCGGCTTGGGCGCCTTCGGTATCGCAGATGATCTTCGAGCGCATACCGTCGTTGGCGACGGAAATCCATATATCCCATTTTATCAGCCTGTTAGTAACGTACGACGCCAGCAGCGACGACGAGGCTTTCGATGTCGAGTTGGGGTCGCGGTTGACCTCTTCAAAGTCGCTGCACGCCGTCAACCCGGCTATCAAACATACTGCCGCTATAGCGGCGCTGTCTCTTATTATTCTGTATATATTCATAATATTCAACATTTTATCAATTTATAAATCATTAAAAACCAAATTTGAGATTGAACCCTAAATAGCGTTGCAGGGGCGCGTTCTCATTGTCCTGTCCCTTGTCGGGGTCAGCCCAGCGAAATTCCTTTACCCAGATATACAGGTTCTGTCCGATAAGGCTTACTTCCAAGTTATCAAGATGATATTTGTTGATAAACTTTTTCGGCACCTGATAGCCGATAGCTATTTCGCGCACTTTCATAAACGTCAGGTCGAAAACCGACGTGCTGAGCGGTCCGCCGCCATACATCTGACGGATATACTGCTCGTACGATGTCTCGATGTCGTTGGGAGCGAATGTTCGCGTATCCGAAGCGATGGAGCCGTCGTAGTTGTACTGTATCGTACCGCCGGTTACTTTCACGCCCTGTCCGACGTAGTTGTGCAGTCCGTTGACCACCTCGTCGTAGCGCCATTCGTTGTCGCTGTCGGGATGCTGTCCCGTGCGCCACATATCCCAGTCAGAGTCGTTGTCGTTCTGTCCGCCTACGCGACCGTCGATCGAGACCATCAATGTCAAGCCTTTCCACGATACCGTGTTCGACCAGCCCCATACCCAGTCGGGATCTTTGTAGAAGCGGTTGGGATAGGTCGTTTTGTTGAGCAGACCGTCGGCGCGGTGCACAAACTGTCCGTCGGGGCTTTTGTCAATGTCCGTTCGCGACTCCCAGTTGACCAATTCGCCTTCTTTCACCCAGTAATAGTTTTGCGAATAAACTGGGTCGATGCGGTTGTAAACATAACGCATACGCTCGTAGTTGACTAACGAATTCCATTTCAGATCTTTAGTACGGATAATATCGCCCGAAAGCGAGACCTCCAGACCGCGACGCACATATTCTTCATCCCAGTTAATCAACATATTGCTAAATCCCGATGCTTTGCTTATCGCCGCTTCGCGCTGGTTGTTGTAGTAGAGACGGTGATAGTAGGCGATGTCGGCTTTCAGGCGCGAATCTAAGAAACGCGCTTCGGTACCGATTTCCCATTCTTCGTGGGTGGCGGGTTTGAGCGTTGCCGAGCGGCTCGTCGTCGGATAGATCGCCTGCGACATACCTTTGTACTGGCTGTTGGTGTTGATGGTATAAGTCGTATTGATGGCATAAGGATCGGGCGCTATCTTGGTTTGCGTCCACGATGCGCGTACTTTCCAGAACTCAAAATTCCGGATTTTCGGCATAAATTCGCTCAGCACCACGCTACCCGAAACCGACGGATAGAAGAACGACTGCTCCGATGCGTCGAGCGTCGAGACCCAGTCGTTACGTCCCGTTACCTCGCCGAAAACTGCACTTCGCCAACTCACTCCGAACTTGCCAAACGCGCTGTTCGACTGCCTGTTCCACGCTCCGACGCCATAAGCTATCGGCTCGACCGAGGCTTTCAACGAATAGAAACCGGGGATGCTTAAGCCGCCCTGAGTACGTCCGTCGAACGAAGTGTATTTGCGCTGCTCGATGGATGCGCCCACGAAACCGTCGAAGTCGAACTCGCCAACTTTCTTCTCCGCCAGCACCATCACGTCGGCATTGAGCGCAAACGAGCGGTTGGTGCTCTGGTAAAATTCGCCGAGCGGAGCCTTACGGAGCGTGCTGATAGGCGTTTTCTCTTCGTACAGCTGGTTGGAGCCGTTGGCGCCGACGCGAGCAATGGCTTTTATCCAAGGAGCAAAGGTGTATGTCGCGTTGAAACGTCCGCTGTAACGGTCCTGGTCAAGCGCCCTCGTAATTTCATACTGAGTGAAATACGGGTTGTTATACCACACGGGACTCCACCAGTTTTGCTGCACATCTTCCTTACCTTTGACCCAATAGTCGCGATAGTCGCGGATGTCGTATTCCGGTCCTGTCCATATCATAAAGGTATAGATAACGCCGGTCAGACCGTAGCCTTCGCCATAAAGCTGGGGCGTAATGTATTTGCCTATCGTCGCCGAGGCGTCGAGTTCAAAATTGCCGGCTTTCATATTTCCCGAAACGATGTAATTGAAACGGTTGCTGTAATTATTGGGATACAGCCCATCGTGGTGAACGTGGGTCAGCGATGTGCGGAAACTGCTGTTTTTACCCTTGTATTCCACGTTAACGTTGTTATTGGTCGCGACAGACTGCTGGATAAAATTCTGGAAATTATCCTTTCCGCGCGATACGAGGGGCATTTCGCGCCATTCGTAAGTGAACGGGTCATACTGTTTTGCCGTACGTCCGATGTCGAGCTTGTCGCCCCAGACATAATCTTCGGGGTCGTAGCGTCCGCCAATACCGGAGCTGTAGCTTTTCTGGTTTTCAATCATCGTCGCGAAGCCTGCTCCAAACATATTGCTGCTGTTGAAGCCTACGTGCAGACCTTCTTCGGCGCCGCGTTTCGTGGTGATGATGATGGCGCCCGAACTGCCGCGATAGCCGTAAAGCGCCGATGCTGTCGAGCCTTTCAGTACGCTGATAGTCTCGATGTCGTCCTGCGAAATATCGCGCAGTCCGAGATCAGGAAACGGGATGTCGTCGATGACGATCAACGGCGTTTCACCGCGAAGCTGTATGGTCGGCTCGTTGGCAAAGTCGGTGCCGTTATAGACCGTAATACCTGCAATCTTACCTGTCAGCTGCGAGCCGAGTTCGACTCCCTTGACAGTCGCAAAACGGTCGCCTTCGACGGTCTGCACCGAGTAACCCAGCGCTTTCTCTTCGCGTTTGATACCGAGAGCCGTAACGACTACGCCTTCGAGCAATACGGCGTCTTCGGTCATCGTTACGTTAATCTCGCGACGGTTGCCGACGCCAATCTCCTGCGTCGCAAATCCCACATACGAGAAGACCAGCACAGCGTTATTGTCGCGCACGGTGATAGTGTATTTCCCGTCAATGTCGCTGATTACGCCTGTTGATGTTCCCTTAATCGTAATATTGACGCCGATCAGCGGGTCGCCGTGGGCGTCAGTTACTTTACCCGAAACCGGACCTTCGGCTGTTTCTGTGGGCACAGTAACTTCCGGAAGCAAGGGTTTCTCTCTGTCAGTCAAACCGTTGGTCGCATTTGCCGTCAACAGCGACGACACCAGCAACACGGTTGACAATAGCTTGGCGCATCTGCCACAACGGGCAATAGCGCTTCTCTTTGTTTTCGTTCGTGATAATTTGTACATTTTTAAACTAAATTTATTAAACAAATGATTTAAAGGTACTTAACCAAAGTGGTTTTTTATGGCAGCAAATTTAATGCCTTTTTTCATTTTAAGCAAAATTTTCATAAGTAAATCCAATTTTTAACATTTTTAAGATTTGAACCCCGATTTTTTACAATAATAAAGGCTTTTTATGATTTACTGTTAGAATAAATATGCGTAATTTGCGTTTTTATTTCAGAGAATACTTACTAAAAGCTTAACATTTTATGAAAGACACTTATTGTGTTATTATGAGTGGCGGCATCGGGAGCCGTTTTTGGCCCTTCAGCAGGGAATCGAGACCCAAGCAGTTTCTCGATTTTTTCGGCAATGGTCAATCGTTCCTCCAGAAGACCGTCGAACGGTTTGCGAGAATCATTCCGTTTGAAAATATCTATATAGTTACTAATCAGCTATATGCGTCATTGGTCAAGGAGCAGTTCCCGCAACTGCGCGACGAGCAAGTGCTGCTTGAGCCGGTACGCCGCAACACGGCGCCCTGTATCGCCTACGCGGCTTATCATATCAGAGCCGTCAATCCCAATGCGAATATCGTCGTGGCGCCATCCGACCATCTGATCAAGAAAGAAGACGAATTTCTTGAGGCGATAAAGAAAGGGTTCGAGTTCGTGAAAACGCATAAGGCGCTGCTTACGTTGGGCATCAAAACTACCAGACCTGCAACGGAATACGGCTATTTGCAGAGCGACGAAAAGATTGCCGACGGCTTTTTTAAGGTCAAAACCTTTGTCGAGAAACCCGACCTTGAGCTGGCTGCCAAGTTCCACGCCAACGAAGAATTTTTCTGGAATTCGGGGCTTTTCATCTGGAATGTCAACACGATTCTCGACGCCGTGCACACCTACCTGCCGGATATTGCCGACCTCTTCGATACGGGCTTGGACAAGCTTAACACCCCTGACGAACAGGCATTTATCGGAAGCATCTTCGATCGTTGCACCGACATCTCCATCGACTATGGCTTGATGGAAAAAGCGAAAAATGTGTATATGCTGAGCCTCGACGTGGGCTGGGCTGACCTTGGCACCTGGGGCTCGGTTTTTGAAGAAGCTGCACGCACGCCCATAGATAACAATGCCATCCTTAAAGGATCGAAGATATTGACATTCAACACATCAGACTGCATTATCGGCATTGACAAACCCGAACGCCTGACAGTTATACAGGGCTTGACGGGCTATATCGTGGTCGAATCGGACAATGTGCTGCTAATCTGCAAAAAAGAAGAAGAAGCGGAAATCCCGCAGCTTATCGAAGCGGCTAAAAAAGGCTACGGAGGAGTCTTTATTTAACGCGCCTGCGCCGGATGTGAATTACAGCACTCGCGTGATGGGACGATCCTGCTCGAAAAAGCCTATGACGTTGTTGCATACCGCTTTAGCCATCTCTATGCGCGAATACAGCGTCTGAGTGCCGATATGAGGGGTCAATACAACGTTCTCCATCTCAAGCAGTTCGGGCGAAGGATAGTCTCCAAACTCAAACATATCCAGACCCGCTCCGCGTATCTTGCCGTCGCGCAACGCTTTGATAAGAGCGCGTTCATCGACGAGCGGTCCGCGACCGGTGTTGATCAGGATGGCAGAAGGCTTCATCATCGCTAATTCCGCCTCGGAGATAAGATGATATGTCTCAGGCGTGTAAGTGGCGTTCAGCGAGACGAAATCCGACACCGCGAGCAGCTCCTCTTTCGAGACGTACTCAGCCCCCAGCCGCGTCTCCTCTTCGATATCGAGACGACGACGATTGTGATAGACGACCTCCATCCCGCAGACTTTAGCTCTCTTACACAAGGCTTTACCTATCCTGCCCATACCGATAATGCCCAACGTCGTGCCCGCGACCGGCATTCCAAGATTTTCGAGCACGCCAACGACCATTTTCCGCCCTTCGCGACGCAGCTTGCGGTCACACTCGCTCACGCGCCGCGCCGTGTCGAGCAGCAACGCCAGCGCCAGATTGGCTGTCGGATTGATCACCGGATCGGGCGTGTTCGTTACGGTTATCTCACGCGCACGCGCGTATGCGACATCTATATTATCATATCCTACAGCATAGTTCGATACGATTTTCACATTTATAGCCTTGTCTATCAGCTCTTTATTTACAGGAAAATTGAACGCCGAGCATAAAGCGTCGTAGCCCTCAATCTGTTCCATCACCTCGTCGTAAACGAAATCGCGCCCGTCGGGCGGAAACGTTACGTCGTAAAGGCTCTCAAGTTCCGCAAATCCCTCGCGAAACATATTGTAAGTTACTAAAACTCGTTTCATCAGTATTTAAAATTGATTTCGGTGAACAAAAGTACAGCATTTTTTTTGAAAAATTTGTTTCGCAGTCAGTTTTTGTTGTACTTTTGTCAAAAATTAGAACTATGTTTTGTTGAGCCGCCGATGGAGCAACTGTATGTCGGCTGGACAGCGCCCGACGAATGGACAAAATATTCGGTCGTCGTTGACCGCGACGGCGTCTATTCCGTAAGCCTGCTCTATACCTCGAACCGAGGCGGCAAGATCGCGCTCGCTATTAATGATAGCTATGTGCTTGAAAACGTTTCGGTTACTTCAACTTATGTCGAGAGTGATACTTTGGCATGGCGACAGTGGCATCACTGGAATACAGCAGACTTGGGCGAAGTAAACCGGCTTTCAAGCCATTCGATATAACCGCCGTTCAATAGCTTCTCTCACAAATGAATTGAGCGTTTTGCCATGCATTTTTGCGGAGATTGCCGCACGACGGTGCAGGTCGGAGTTGATACGCACATTGAACACGCCCGAATAGGATTTCCGGATGTAACTGTTTTTCAGTTACCAACCAAATAAATTACGGAGAAATTTCTCGGTTAACGAAAATTTTAGCTACCTTTGCAGTGTTTTATAATTCAAATAAACGCAAATGAGTTACAATGTGATTATTACTCAAACGGAAGACGGTTGGTACGTAGGTC
>JAISTS010000068.1 GCA_031272455.1 Tannerella sp.
TCTCCGCCGTCGTCAACGATGAGGTTAGGACCTTTGCCGTCGGGGAAGCGGAGGGCTTGGTCGGTGCACCACCAGTATTCTTCGAGCGATTCGCCTTTCCAAGCGAAGACGGGCGTCCCTCCTGCCGCTATTGCAGCGGCGGCATGGTCCTGGGTCGAAAAGATGTTACACGAAGCCCAGCGCACGTCGGCGCCGAGCGCTTTGAGCGTCTCTATCAGCACCGCCGTCTGGATGGTCATGTGCAGCGAGCCGGTTATACGTGCGCCCGCAAGCGGCTTTTGGTTGGCATACTTGCGGCGCAGAGCCATCAGTCCGGGCATCTCGTGTTCCGCTATCTCAATCTCTTTGCGCCCGAACTCTGCGAGCGCTACGTCTGCTACTTTATATTGCAGATTATCAGCATTTTGTATCGACATTGACGTTTATCTTTATATTTATGAGGCGCAAAGTTAATACTTTTATTCCGAACAAAAAAATGCCGCAGCAACGTTAGGACGCATTGCCGCGGCATCAGAATAACTTAAATATTTAAAAAAATGAAACGATTTTACAAAACCAATCCTTCTTCGCGTGCCTGGTCTTCACCCGACACGGTGATCAGCTTGTAACCTTTGCCATGGATATTGATAATCTCAATATCCGGGTCGTCTTTCAACAGTTTACGCAACTTGGTGATATACACGTCCATACTTCTGGCGTTGAAGTAGTTGTCATCAACCCAGATGGTTTTCAGCGCATAGTTGCGTTCCAGGATTTCGTTGGCGTGCGAGCAAAGCAGCGTAAGAAGCTCACATTCTTTCGTAGTCAGCTTAGTTACTTTGTCGCCAATCACCAGCGTTTGTTTCTGAGTATCGAAAGTGAACGCGCCAATCTTGTAATACGGCACATCCTTGATTTTCTTGCCTTTAACTCGGCGCAAAATCGCTTCGATACGCAGCAACAGCTCTTCCATACTGAACGGTTTGGTCAGATAATCATCGCCACCAAGCTTGAATCCTTCCAGCACATCTTCCTTCATCGTTTTGGCGGTGAGAAAGATAATGGGAATATCAGGATTGAGTGTACGAATTTCCTGAGCCAGTGTGAAACCGTCTTTCTTCGGCATCATTACGTCGAGGACGCACAAGTCGTATGTCCCTGCCGTAAAGCCCTTGTAACCTGCGTCCCCATCAGAGAACAAATCGGTTACGTAACCTTTTGCTTGAAGGTATTCCCTCAAAAGCATACCTAAATTTTCGTCATCTTCGCAAAAGAAGATCTTCAATTTTTCTTCCATAATCTACTGTTTTTTAATGAGTGGTAATGTTATTATAAATTTAGTTCCTATAAAACCGTCTTCCTGTTCGGCGCGAATAGACCCGCCGTGGTCTGCAATGATTTTGCGGACATAGGCTAAGCCCAGCCCGAAACCTTTCACATTGTGTACATTGCCTGTTGGTACGCGGTAGAAACGGTCGAAAATCTTTTTCAGATATTCCTTCTTTATTCCTATTCCGTTGTCTTCCACGTAAATATATAGCTTGTTTGCATCGTTTTTTGTCCGTACCATCAACTGCAGCGTAACATCGTTACGGCGGTATTTAACGGCATTGTCGAGCAAATTGTATAACACGTTCTCAATGTGCATCTTATCAGCATATATCATCGAGTCCTCTGCTTCGAGGTCTATATCTATTGTCCCGCCATATTTTTCGACCTTCAGCGAGAATGTGCCTGCCACGCTGACTATCAGGTCGTTGGCGTCAATTTCCTTAAGTTTGAAAATGGCTTTCTGCTTCTCGAAAAGCGAAATTTGCAGCACTTTTTCGACAAGGAAACCGAGTCGCTTGCTCTCGTCGCCGATAACGCCCGAAATATGCTTGAACACATCGGTATTCTTCGTGATTTCCGGGTCTTTAAGCATCTGTGCGGCAAGCGAAATCGTCGAAACAGGCGTCTTAAGCTCGTGTGTCATATTGTTAACGAAGTCGTTCTTCATCTCCGAAAGCTTCTTTTGACGGAAGATGGTATATATTGTAAACGAGAACGTTACGAGCAAAATCAGCGAGAAAGCAACCGATGGCGCAAGGAACGAGACCGAGCGGGTGATATAGTCCGTCTTAGTCGGAAAATAGACTTGCAGATAGTTGCGTTTCGACGGCGGATCGCCCGGAAACAGCACTTCGGTCAGCAGGTCGGCTGCCTTGGCTGCTTTTTCAAACTTTTCGCTCTGGTAGATAATCTGCCCGTCGCGATTGATAATCATGAAAATATATGGTAAATTTAACCCATTGTCGGCAAACTCAGTTTTTAAATAAGTGTTTATTTTTGCGAAATCCACGCGCTGCTCAATGGGCGTCAGATAAGCCGAATAGACCATGTTGTACGCCACTTCTTCAAGCAGCCGCGCCTGATGCTGATAGCGCAGCAGCAGCGTGCGCTGGTTTTCTTCCGATTTCTTGACGATGGCATCTTTCGAGGTCGGATTGAGCACATTGGAGTTCTTCTGAGTGTTCACATCGAACTGCCGGAGTATCGTCCCCGTCCCGTCCTGAAGCTGATATACCGACGAGCTTTTTATCGTAAGAGATTGATTGATTGATTGTTGACTTGGCGAATTTTTGTAATTGAAATAGTCCATATCTTCTTCGAGATACTTACGCGCCTCATCATGCTCGAGCATCTCGGAGACTTGTTCGAGGCAACGCCTTACGGTCGTGTTGAATTGCTCGTTGCTTGTCTTCGAGATTACGCCGATGTAATAGACCTGCATATAAATCAATCCTGAAAATGCAAAGCCCATAACGCCTGTCAGTAACCAAATTGTTGACTTTCTCATTGTTTCAAAATTTCAGCATTTAATCCGCTGCAAAAATAGCACTCATTATTTTAATATTCACATAAAAAGTGTAAAAAATCGTCTGAATAAAGTTAATATTTTATAAATTAAGTTTTGAAATCTCTTTCAAAAAACAATTTTTTACTCTTTATAACACTGTATTTTAATTAAATACAAATTTTAACACAAAATTGTTGATATTTTAGCCATTTTAACACATATATCAAACGTTTTTCATGTCTTGCCAAGTCTGTTTTTTACACAGATTTGTTGATTTCAACCCACTTGCGGGCGTTAACGAAGGCTTCGATCCATGGCGTGGCTTCGTCATTTTTCCGTCCTTCGGGATAAAAACCGCACTGCCAGGGGAACAAAGCGCGCTCAGGATGGGGCATCATTGCCAGATGTCGTCCGTCGGCAGAGCAGACGCCTGCAACAGCCCACGGCGAGCCGTTAGGATTGGCAGGATAGCCGTCGTAAGCATACTTCGCGACGATGTGATAAGCCTTTTCTTCGTAGGGAAAATCGAACTTTCCTTCGCCGTGAGCCACCCATACACCTAATTTTGAGCCGCTTAACGAACCAAACATCACAGAGTGATTTTTCGGTATTTCGATCGACACAAACGAGGATTCAAACTTGTGCGAGTCGTTATGCACCATCCTGTGCTTTTTCTCATGGTCGGGATAGAGCAAACCAAGCTCCGCCATCAGCTGACAGCCGTTGCAGATACCCATACTCAATGTGTCGGGACGGGCATAATAGGCTTCGATGGTCTTTTTCGCCCGCTCGTTGTAGAGGAAACCGCCTGCCCAACCCTTAGCCGAGCCTAAGACATCGGAATTGGAAAAGCCTCCGCAGAAAACGATAAAGTTCACATCTTCAAGCGTTTCGCGACCGGTTGAAAGGTCAGTCATGTGCACATCCCTGACATCGAAACCGGCAAGATAGAGCGCAAAAGCCGTCTCGCGCTCACACTGTGAGCCTTTTTCGCGCAGCACGGCGGCACGTATGCCCGACACCGATTTGCGATCGAAAGTAAGTCCGTATTGCGACAGCTTGCCCTCAAAATTTTTCGGATAACGGAACGTAACAGGCTGTACCTTATAGTTTTCAAAGCGATTGCCTGCCGCCGCAGCGCCGCTTTGACGTATGTCGAGCCTGTAAGAGGTCGAATACCACACATCACGCAGATAATCAATGCCAAACTGATAGTCAGCTCCATCTTTCGATACGAGGATATGACGCTCGGCAACAGGCTTTGCAATGACCACGCCGCCAACGCCCGCATCTCGAAGCAACTTCTCAAAACGCTTCCCATCAGATACTTGTACCAGCACTCCGGGGTTTTCGGAAAAGAGTATCTTTATCACATCGCGCTCGTCAATCACGTCGAGGTTGACCTCAAGCCCTCCTTCGGTATTGCCAAAACACATCTCAAGCAAAGCCGTAATCATCCCTCCGCCTGAAATATCGTGCCCCGCAAGCACAATTCCCTGTTCCACAGCATCCTGAATAGCATTGAAAGCGTTACGGAAATATTCAGGATCGGTAACCGCAGGCGTATTGTTGCCAAGGTAATTCAGCGACTGAGCAAACGCCGAGCCTCCAAGCTGCAGTTTGTCGAACGAAAAGTCTATATAATATATGTACGCGCGCGTACTATTATTAATTACAGGCGATACGATTTTCCTGACATCGCTGACTTCGGCTGCCGCAGAGATGATGACTGTTCCGGGCGAGAGCACTTTGTCTTTGCCGTATTTCTGCGTCATCGACAGGCTGTCTTTGCCGGTAGGAATATTGATACCCAGCGATATAGCGAAATAGGAGGCGGCTTTTACGGCATCGTACAGACGCGTATCCTCGCCTTCGTTACGGCAAGCCCACATCCAGTTGGCGCTCAGCGAGACGCCCGACAGGCGGTCGGTCAACGGAGCGAACACAATGTTTGTCAAAGCCTCAGCTATAGCCAGTACAGATCCTGCAGCAGCATCGACTACGGCAGCCTGAGGCGCATGACCAATCGACGTGGCTATCCCCGACCTGCCGCGATAGTCCAGAGCAACGGCGCCAAGGTCGCTCAGCGGCAACTGTATTTCTCCCTGACACTGCTGACGCGCCACTTTACCCGTTACCGAGCGGTCAACCTTGTTTGTCAGCCAGTCTTTGCAGGCGACAGCTTCGAGCTGAAGTACGTTTTCGACGTATTGATGAATATCCGACACCCTGTAAACCACCGGTTTATAGCTCGTGTAAACCGTCCGGTCGTTCATAACCGTGCGCGGCGGTTTGCCAAACATATATTCGAGGCGGATGTCTATCGGTTTCGCTCCGTCGGCTTGCTCAAAGACAAACTGCATATCGCCCGTTGTCTCGCCAACAACATAGAACGGCGCCCTTTCGCGCTCGGCTATACGTCTGACGCGCTCGACATCTTTCTCTTTCATCAGCAAGCCCATACGTTCCTGACTTTCGTTGCCGATAATTTCTTTAGCCGAAAGCGTCGGGTCGCCAATCGGCAATTTGCTCATATCTATATGCCCTCCGGTCGTTTCGACCAACTCCGACAGGCAGTTTAGATGCCCGCCTGCGCCGTGGTCGTGGATCGAGATGACCGGATTGTCGTCGGATTCGGCAAGCGCACGGATGACATTAGCCGTCCGTTTTTGCATTTCGGGATTGGCTCGTTGCACGGCGTTTAGCTCTATTCCGCTGGCATACTGACCGGTATTGACCGACGAGACAGCGCCGCCGCCCATTCCAATCCTATAGTTATCGCCGCCTGTAACGACGATCTTCTCGCCCGCTTCGGGAACGCCCTTGAGCGCGTCGCGTTTGTTGGCATACCCTACCCCGCCGGCAAGCATTATCACCTTGTCGTAGGCAAGTTTTTTTTCGTTTTCAGTATGCTCAAATGTCAGCACAGAGCCGCAAATCAGCGGTTGACCGTATTTGTTGCCGAAGTCCGACGCCCCGTTCGACGCCTTGATAAGTATCTGTTCCGGAGTCTGATAGAGCCATGGGCGCGGGTCAAGGATTTTCTCCCAGGCTTTAGCGCCGTCGGTGCGCGGGTACGATGTCATATAGACGGCTGTACCTGCCAGCGGCAACGACGACTTGCCACCGCCGAGACGGTCGCGTATCTCGCCTCCGGAGCCTGTAGCGGCGCCATTGAACGGCTCAACTGTCGTTGGGAAATTGTGCGTCTCGGCTTTCAGCGACAGCACAGTGTCGATCTTTTTGACCGCATAATAATCGGGCTTATCGCCTGACAGAGGCGCAAACTGCTCGATTTCAGGACCTTCGACAAACGCCACATTATCCTTATAAGCCGAAACCAATTTGTTGGGATTTTCGGCTGAAGTCTTTTTGATGAGCGCAAACAGCGAACTTTCTCGCTCCACTCCGTCGATAACAAATGTGCCTCCGAAAATCTTATGACGACAATGTTCGGAATTGACTTGCGAAAAGCCAAACACCTCGCTGTCAGTCAGTTTGCGTCCAATCTTAGCGCTCACCGAGTTCAGGTACGCCACTTCTTCGTCGCTCAGAGCCAGCCCTTCGGCGCTGTTATACGAGGCTATATCGTCGATCGAAATTATCGGGTCGGGCTGCCTGTTGATCGTGAAAATATCCTGATTCAGCCCTTCATAGATGCGTTGCAGCATAGGGTCGAAGGTAGCGTCGCCGGTTTCTACGGCAAAAAATTCTTCTATTCGCGTAATGCCACGGATGCCCATATTTTGCGTGATTTCCACTGCGTTAGTACTCCATGGCGTAATCATTTCGCGACGAGGACCTACAAACCAGCCCGACACTGCGTCGCCGTCAACAGGCTTGGCGTCACTAAACAGCCAGATTAGCGCGGAAATATCTCTCTGCGACAGCCGGTTTTCGGTTTCTACGGCAAGCGTCGTGCCGCTAACTGATTGAAAGAATGTTATCATAACGGTAAAGGTAAATGTCTGACGTTATTTTACGGCAAAGGTACTATGTTTTTTTAGATTATACGCACGGATGAGAAAAATTTTCGGCATAAAAAAAAGGGCAGACCCTCTCGGTTCACCCTTCTTTAGAAAATAAAAAGTAAAGTTTTTTTTATCAGGGTATTACTATAAGATTAATAAAAGAATTTTTCAGCATTAGCTAAAAAAATCTTATAAAAAAACTAAGTGTTTTATTAACTAATTTTTATATTTTTTTTTTGCGAGAACACACCCGCTTGCGTATTCTTTTCTGAATGGTTGTCATTTTTCTTCTCCAATTTACTACTCTTAGCATTGTCGGATGCAAAAATACAATAAATTCTTGTAATTGAGCAAGAAAAATCAAATATTTTTTTTTATATTTTCACCACCTATTTCTATCAACCTGATTTATAGATATTTATACTATTTTATTAAGTTCATAAATTCTTCCCTTGTTTTCGCTTGCTGGAAAAAACCGGTAAAATCGGAGGTTGTTGTCAGCGAATTTTGCTTTTCGACCCCGCGCATTTGCATACACATGTGCTGCGCTTCGATGACGACCATCACTCCGAGGGGGTCGAGAGTTTTCTGGATGCAATCTTTGATTTGTAGCGTGAGGCGTTCCTGAATTTGCAGTCGGTGCGCAAAAATATCAACAATACGCGGTATCTTACTCAAGCCCGTGATGTATTTTCGCGGGATATATGCGACGTGCACCTTGCCGAAAAATGGCAACAGATGATGCTCGCAGAGCGAATAAAAGTCTATGTCTTTGACGATTACCATCTGTTTATAGTCTTCTTCCCTGAACATCGCCGAGGCGAGCACGGCTTCGGGATCCTGACTGTAACCCTGCGTCATAAACTGCATGAATTTCGCAGCGCGGCGCGGGGTTTTCAGCAATCCTTCCCTGCCGACATCTTCGCCAAGCAAGCCGACGATTTTTGCATAATACGACGCTATTTCATCAAGCGCAGCCTGATTTACTTCATTTTTTGCCATAAACAACTCGCTCTAATCCAACAGAATACGCACTTCTTCCTCCTTAAAAACGTTTATTTCGTGCTTGAACGAAGGAAACGATTTGTCGAGGTTGTACTTGGCGTTCAGCGCTTCTTCGTACGAAGTGAAATCGCCGACACGCAGGCTCCAGAATGGCGAACGGTATCTGACATAAGTAGCCATTTCGGGATACAACTGCTTGATTTGACGTTCTTTAGCAAATGCTTCATCCTTAGCCTGACGTTGATTATTGCCCGAAAAAACCTGTACGCGATAGCCGGGCACAAGCAGATAGCGGCGTCCGTTTTCTTCCTCAGTTTTAGCGCCTTCGGGTATCATCCCGACAAGACGACGCACGGCATTTGACTGATGGATAACCACTCCGCCTTTTCCGGCGCTGTTGTTTGAAAGGACGTCAAAAATCACGCTTTGCGCTGATATTCCGCCACTTACAGACAGCAGCATCACGAACAACGATATGATAATTTGCGGTTTCATCGTGTTTTCAGCCGGTTTACCACGCTTCGATGATCGGCAGGAATTTGTCAACTCCGAGCGATGCACCGCCAATCAGACCGCCATCGACATCGGGATTTGAAAACAACTCTTTGGCATTGCCTGCGTTGCAGCTGCCTCCGTAGAGGATCGAGGTGTCGTCGGCAATCGTCTTACCGTACTTGCCGGCAAGGGTTTGACGAATATGCGCGTGCATTTCCTGAGCCTGCGCTGCTGTGGCGGTTTTGCCTGTGCCGATAGCCCAGACCGGCTCATAAGCGAGCACGATTTTGGAGAAATCTTCGGGCGAAAGGTCGAACAGCGACTCCTTGATTTGAGAGTCAACGACCTCAAAATGAATACCTTTTTCGCGTTCTTCCAGCACTTCGCCGATACAGAAAATCGGTGTCAGACCGTTGGCGAGCGCCAACTCAACTTTCTTTTTCAGTATTGCGGGCGTTTCGTGATAATATGCCCTGCGCTCGGAGTGTCCGAGAATGACGTATGTGGCGCCGGTCGAGGCTACCATAGCTGCCGACACCTCGCCGGTGAAAGCGCCGGACACCTGATCTGCAGCGTTTTCGGCTGCTACGGCAATGCGTTTTGTGTCGATCGCGGCTGCGATGCTTGCTAAATGCGTGAACGGCGTGCCGATTACTACTTCGCAGCGTAAAGTCTTGCCTTTCAGCGCTTCGTCCAATCCTTTTGCTAATGCTAAACCTTCAGGCAGGGTCGTGTTCATTTTCCAGTTACCTGCAACAATTTTTTTTCTCATAAGAATCTTATATTTAATTATTTATTTATATTATACTCGTTTACTTTTCCTGACAATTAAGAAATCGTACAACCAAATGAGCAGCAAAGGTACAAAAAATGCCGCTGAAATGAACAACCAAAAGTTCGCTTTTTGAGGCGAAGTAGCGGGTTTCCATTTGGCGTCGAGAACTGCTTCGTCAATATAACTCTGATAATCAGCCGCAAGCGCGAGAATATCGTCGGGCGACGGAAAATCGTTGAAATGATATTTATTGAGAATTGTGCCTTCGCGCAGCACTAACAGTCCCGGGTTTGAGCGAATCATCGTTTTCAGCACGACATCGTCAGCTGTAAGCATCTGATAATCAGAGCCTGTGTCTATTCGCCAGCTTGCAATTTCTTCGTCCGACGAAGCGGTTGCAAAATAGAATTGCAAGCCATCGGTTTCCTGTGCAAAGTCGTACAGATTATTTATCTTGGAGGCGCTTTTTTCGCTCGCTTCGTCAAGATGAGGCGACACAAAAAGCATCACTAATTCAGGCTGTTGCAGGATATCTTCGGCAAGATTTATGTTGTTTTCGTCAAACAGCTCGAACGAGCCGATCTTCGGAACAAATCCTTTACTCACAAGTCGGGCGTCAACGTAGGTCCACGCAGAATCGCCTGCAGGCGAATTATCGAGCGTAAATTCTTTCGTAACTCCTTCTTTTTCATAGATAAACACATATTCGTCCTGCGGAGCGTCGGGCGGGATATTCATCAGCGACGGGATATTTTCGCCGACTTTGTAAGGACGAAAATCTATGACGGGCAGATGTGCAAAGTTCCAGTAACAGAAGCCGATACAGAAGAAAAATGCGAACAGCGCAATAAATCCCTGCAAGGAACGGCTGTAAATCTGTTCGAGTTTGTTCCTGTAAATGAACACTATAACCGCGGCGGCAAGCAGTACGATATTTTTATAGAACGTCTGCCAGTTAGTGATAACAAGCGCATCGCCAAAACATCCGCAATCG
Organism: Tannerella sp.; assembly: GCA_031272455.1. Lineage (GTDB taxonomy): Bacteria > Bacteroidota > Bacteroidia > Bacteroidales > Tannerellaceae > Tannerella. Next base: position 10,059 of record JAISTS010000068.1, read on the forward strand.
GCAACAGGGTTATACAGAGCGAGATAGAGCGTCAATGGCGTCATCACGCACATAAAAACGAGCGTCAGGAGCGACGACCACCAGCGAAGCACAGCCAGCAGCACGCATACTCCGAGCGCAAACTCGATTGATGACAGATTGAACGACAGGAACATACTGAGCCACGATGGGTGTGGAGCGCCGAACGACTCAAGATATTCGCCTATTTTGATGGCAGAGCCTGTCGGGTCAACAGATTTGACGAAACCCGAAAAAATAAACACCGCTCCAATAAGGATGCGGCATATTTCCGCCGTGATTTTCAGACTTTTATTATTATTCATCTCCAAATTCAAGTTTAATTAATCCGAACATGGCATAATTTACCATATCCATATAGTTGGCGTCGATACCTTCGGAAATCAAGGTCTGCCCTTTATTGTCTTCGATTTGTTTTGTGCGGCAGATCTTGGTGAGTATCAAGTCGGTATAAGAGCTGATACGCATACTGCGCCAGGCTTCGCCGTAGTCGTGGTTTTTGGCGTACATCAGTTCTTTGGTTTGAGTCATATATTTGTCGTACAGTTGCAGAGCTTCGGACGGAGGCATTTCTGTTTTGTCCATAGCCGGACCTAAAGCTATCTGTATCAGCCCGATAATGCCATAGTTTACTATGCCGATAAATTCCGGTTTGATGCCTTCGCCGACAAGATTGACGCCGTTCATTTCGATATTGCGGATACGATTTGCCTTGATAAATATCTGGTCTGTAATGGATTGCGGACGCATTATGCGCCACGAAGCGCCATAGTCTTTAAGTTTCTTTTCAAAGACGCCGCGACAAAGACTGATTATTTTCTCAAACTGCTGTTTTGTATCCATTTATCCCGCGATTAAAATTACGAGCAACGGAGCGAGCGCCCTACCTGCAAGACTGTCGTCGATGTGATATTATTGAACTTGCACAGCTCGTCAACCGTCAGTCCGTGTTTCCTTGCTATTGAGCTTAATGTGTCGCCCTTTTGGATGCGGTAATAAACGGGGGAAGCCGCCTTGTTCGTCGGAGTATCAGCCTTAGTTTCAGTCGTTTGCGCCGTAGCGGGCTTAACCATCTTATAGCACAGTTTGTCGCCGGCTTTAATCTTGTCGGTGGTGTAGATATTGTTCAGCTTGCAGAGCGCGTCAACCGTCGTATTGTATTTTCTTGCTATCGAGCTGAGCGTTTCGTTCTGTTGAATGGTGTGATACACAGGCACTAACGCGGATGTTTCGGTTTCGATTTCGGCAGGTGTCGCCGCTACGGTTTCCGAAGCTGTAGCTGTGGGAGTCGGTGTCGTTGTTGCCGGAGTGGTTGTAGTTGAAGCGGTTACCGTCTCCTGCTTCGCGCGTACATTTGTAGTACCGCAACGGATAGTCTGCCCGATGCGCAAGGTCGATGTGCGTTTCAGACCGTTGAGGCGGCAGAGTTCGTTGACAGTAGTATTGTAGAGAAGTGCGATTTTTCCAAGCGTTTCGCCTTGTTTAACTCGGTGATATACAATATGTTCCGATGTAGAAGTATAGATATTTCCGCTATTGCCGAAATTGTGCTTATAGACGGTGTAATATCTTTCATAAGGCTTACCGCTCTCGAAATCAATGATATCGGCGGGATTGAGCGCCTGTCCGAGGAATCGCGTCTCGAAATGCAGATGCGTACCCGTCGAACGTCCGGTACTTCCACCAAGTCCTATCGGCATTCCGGCTGTAACGATAGCATTTTCTTCGACGAGGAATTTTGACAGATGACCGTAAACCGTTTCCAGCCCGTTAGGGTGGCGCAGCACGAGATAATAGCCATAACCTCTTCGCTCATAAGCTCTTATACGCACTTTTCCTGAGAACGCAGCGCGTATCGTGTCGCCTTTCTGCACTTTCAGGTCTATGCCTTTGTGCATCCGTCGGCGGCGAGGTCCGTACTTTGACGTAACTTTTATGTCAACATCAATCGGGATCACAAATGCCTGACAGTCAATGTTAAACGTATCGGGGAAATCAATTTCGTTGGTTTTGGTACGGAACGGATTGACCCACAGCGTGTCCCACGAGCCGTACAATTCATCAGCCGGAAACATCAGCTCTTCCGATTCAACGAGATTATCCTCCGAAAGATAATCAATATCAATCAATGAGGCTGTCGCAAGCGGCTGTCGCAAGCCTACATGGTCAGCCATAAGGTCGGATATGCGTTCGTTTATCACCTGTAATGATGTGATATTCTGTTGATTATCCGCCTTTCCGTTTTGCGCCTGCACGTCTGATGCGGTTGCAATAACCAGACAACAAACTAATGCAGACAAAAATTTTATCTTCATAAATCTGCTATTAATCAAACTAAGTTAAAAACACGATGAAATCGTGCATTTTTAGCCAAAAAACGTCCAAATTTCGACATTTTCGTTATAATGACCAAATTTTTTAACATTTTTATTTTTTCAACGGGACTTACAGCACTGTTTTGATGCTATATAAACATTTAATTTTTAATTCATTATAAACAAAATATGTTTTACAACATATTTTTCGGATATGTTAAAAAATCTTTAGACTGCCTGAAACTGCCGACAAATAGTTTACTTTACATTTTGATTGATTGCTTATGATACCCTATACAAAAATAGAAACGCCTGAATATCAGGAGCGTATAAGCTATGGCACATCTTTGATGGCTATCGGTTCGTGCTTTGCCGAAAGCATTGGCGGAGCTTTGCTGAAGAACAAGTTCGACATCGACGTCAATCCGTTTGGAGTGATATATAATCCGTCGTCGGTCGCGCAGTCGCTTAAAATGCTGATACACAACGATCGTCAGACTAAGGAAACGCTGTTTTTGCACGACGGGCTGTACCACAGCTTTAACCATCACAGCCGTTTTTCTGACGTTTCGCAGGACGAATGTCTGCGCAAAATCAACGAGCGCCTTGCTATTTCGTCGGCAAACATACGCAAAATCAGCTATTTACTGATAACGTTCGGGACAGCATGGATTTACCGTCGGAAAGACACGGGGCAGACTGTCGCCAACTGTCATAAACTGCCGGAGCAGACTTTTGAGCGTTCGCGGCTGACTGTCAGCGAGATAACGCGCGAATGGAAGGCGCTGCTTAGCGAATTGCGGTCAGTGAACAGCGCGGTAAAGGTGATTTTCACTGTCAGTCCGGTGCGCCATCTGAAAGACGGAGCCATTGAAAATCAGCGGAGTAAAGCGACATTGCTATTGGCGGTCGGCGAATTGTGCGCGAGCAATCCGGATGTTGCGCTCTATTTTCCGGCTTACGAAATAATGATGGACGAGCTTAGAGATTATCGTTTTTATGCCGACGATATGCTTCATCCCTCGGAAATGGCTGTAAGACATATATATAACAGATTTGCGGAAGCGTTTATGGACGACGAGACACGCGAGCTGACAGCCGAAGTCGTACGAATAAATAAGCTATTGGAACACAGACCTGTACATCCGACGTTGCAATCTTATAACCATTTTACAGAACAATTAACATTCAGAACGGAACAACTTAAACAAAAAACGCCGTACATTTGCTTCGACAAAGAAATGGAGGAAGCGAAGCGTTTCTTTGGAGTTCACGAATGACTTAACTTGCTGAAAATAAGGTATGAGATATAACATCAAAGCACTAGCGGAAATTATCGAGCCGACAGAATTTGTTTTCCGCAACGACTGTACGATAGACTATTTGTTGACCGACAGTCGAACGCTATCTTTTCCGGAAGCAACGTTGTTTTTTGCGCTGACGACGAAGAGCAACGACGGGCATAAATATGTCGCCGATTTGTACAATTTGCGTGTTCGTAATTTTGTGGTTAGCAAGATGTTGCCGAAATTCAATTTGATGAGCGACGCCAATTTCATCATCGTCGATAATGTGCTTGCGGCGCTCCAGAAACTTGCGGCAAAGCACAGGCGGCAATTCAGTTATCCGGTCATCGGCATAACGGGCAGCAACGGCAAAACCGTTGTAAAAGAGATGCTTTACCAGATATTGCAGGACGATTTCAATATTGTCCGTTCGCCGCGGAGCTACAATTCGCAGCTCGGCGTGCCGCTTTCGGTATGGCAAATGAACGCAAAAAACACGCTTGCCATATTTGAGGCGGGCATTTCGCAGCCCGATGAGATGGAAAATCTGCGCCGTATCATCGCGCCGACAATCGGCATATTGACCAATATTGGCAAGGCGCATCAGGAAAATTTCTCGTCGGCGTCGCACAAATGTATGGAAAAGCTGTCGCTGTTCAAAGATTGCGAACGTATAATCTATAACGCTGATGATGAGGCGATTTCTACAGCTTTCGACACGGTATGTCTGCTGGACAAGGGCTTAGGATGGAGCCGCGTCAACTCTGAGGCGCCGCTGTTTATCCGTTCGATCGTCAAAAATGAGTCCTCGACGCTGATACACTGCATTATGCTGGGCGTAGAGCGGGCTTTTGAGATCCCATTCACCGACGATGCATCAATAGAAAACGTCATCCACTGTATCGCGCTTACACTCTGCCTTAAACCAGCAGGCATCAATCCGCAGGTCTTCAGCCGATTGGAGCCGGTAGCGATGAGGCTTGAAGCGAAACAGGGACGCAACAACTGCCTGTTAATCAACGACACATACAATTCCGACATCAATTCGCTTCAGATCGCTCTCGACTTTATGCAGAGCCGTCGCGCAGATAAAAACCTGAAAACGACGGTAATACTGTCGGACATACTGCAGTCGGGCATATTACCTAAAATGCTGTACAGGCGTGTGGCTGAGCTGTTGCGCGAGAAACATACCGACAGATTTATCGGCATCGGACGCGACCTGAAGCTGTTTGGCGAGATGTCGGGCATAGAATGTGAGACCTATCTCACGACTGAGGAATTTCTGCGTTCAGACGCCATAAACACGTTTCACGACGAGATTGTGCTGCTCAAGGGCGCACGGATATTCCATTTCGAGCGTATCACCGAGATGCTCGAAGAAAAAGTCCACGAGACCATCCTCGAAGTAAACCTTGACGCGATGGTCAACAACTACAATTATTTCCGTGCGCGGCTGCATCCGACAACGAAAATCGTCTGTATGGTAAAGGCTTTCGGCTACGGAGCGGGCGCTTTTGAAACGGCAAAGACGCTGCAAGACCACCACTGCGATTATCTTGCCGTTGCTGTTGCCGACGAAGGTATGGAACTGCGCCGCGAGGGTATCTCCATCCCGATTATTGTGATGAATCCCGAATTGAGCAGTTTTAACAATATTTTTGAATATCGGCTCGAACCCGAAGTGTATAATTTCCGGCTGCTCAACGCTTTAATCAAAGAAGCGCGACGGCGTGGCATCACCTCTTATCCCGTACATATTAAAATAGACACCGGTATGCACAGGCTTGGTTTCAGTCGGCAGCATATACCCGAATTGTGCCGACTGCTGCGCAACAACGCCGAGCTGCGAGTATGCTCCATTTTTTCACATCTTGCGGGAAGCGATTCGGATGAATACGACGATTTCACCCAGCAGCAGGTCGAGACTTTCGCATCAGCGGCTTTGCTTATCGAGCAAGAGCTTGACTATAAAGTGATTAAACATATTCTCAATTCGGCAGGAATAGAGCGTTTCCCTGAATATCAGATGGATATGGTGCGGCTCGGAATCGCACTTTACGGCTTTGGCACTACTTCGGAAGCCAAGCGGCTTCAGCCTGTAAGCTCGCTCAAAACCACCGTGTTGCAAATCACCGACGTGCCGAAAGGAGACTCGGTCGGGTACAGCCGTAAAAGTTACGTCAACCGCAACTCGCGAATTGCCGCAATACCAATAGGTTATGCCGACGGTTTGCGCCGCAATCTGGGCAATGGCACAGGCGATGTCGTCATCCGCGGCAAACGCTGTCCCATAATCGGCAATATCTGTATGGACGTTTCGATGATTGATGTAACCGACATCGACGCTCGCGAAGGCGACGAAGTGGAGATTTTCGGTAAAAATCTGCCTGTTACGGAAATAGCCGCCAAGACCGGCACCATCCCATACGAGATACTGACTTCCGTCTCGCCGCGAGTAAAAAGAGTTTATTTCAAAGAATAAATACGTCGTTTTAACGATAATTCAAAATTTTTCAATATTTTTGCGGCGCTAAATGACGCGAAAGTATGTTGGTGAAAATCTATCCCGAAAATCCTAACGCAAAGGAAATCGGCAAGGTCGTAAAGATTTTGCAGGATGGAGGGCTTGTTATCTATCCGACCGACACGCTTTATGCTATCGGCTGCGATGCGATGAATATCCGCGCGGTTGAACGCATTTGCCGTATTCGAGGTCTTGACCCACAAAAATGCAGACTGTCAATCATTTGTGCTGACATATCCAATATCAGCGAATACGTTAAAATCAACAATACGGCTTATAAACTGCTGAAACAGTACCTTCCCGGACCTTACACCTTCATCCTGCCGACCATTCACGGAAGCGAACTGCCGCGTATTTTTCGTAACAGGAAAGAAATCGGGATACGCATTCCCGACTGTCAGATCACCCTTGAGCTGGTACGCACGCTCGGCAATCCACTGCTCACAATGTCAATTAATTATGACGAAGCCGAGAGCGAATATACAACCGACCCCGAATTGATTGAAGAAAAGTATAGTAACGTGGCGGATATAGTCATCGACGGCGGATTTGGCGGAACGGAAGGCTCGACGGTTGTCGATTGCACTACAGACGAAATAAGCCTCGTCAGGCAGGGGAAAGGAATATGCGATTTTTTATAACTAATTATAAACCAACGATGAAAAAGATTTTATTACCTATTGCCACAGTATGTTTCTGTGCATGTCAACAAGGCGACAAACCGCCCGTTGCAAAGATTATCCCACACGAGATGACGCTGTTTGATGATACGCGTGTGGACAATTATTACTGGATGCGTCTGAGCGACGAACAGAAGAGCGCCGCCACTCCCGACGCGCAAACTCAGGATGTGCTCGACTATATCAGCGCCGAAAACGCCTATCGCGAAGCGCAGATGCAACCGACCCTTGCCCTTCAAAACGAGCTTTTTGAAGAGATGAAAGGGCGTATCAAACAGGACGAATCGACCGCGCCCTATCTTGATAACGGGTTCTGGTACTGGACTAAATATGAGGAGGGTAAGGAATACCCGCTGTACTACCGCAAGGCTGACAGCGAAGGCGCGGCTGACGAGCTGCTGCTCGACGTCAACCGCCTTGCCGAAGGCAAGAAATATTGCAGCGTTACGAGCCTGAGCGTCAGTCCCGACAACAAAATCCTCGCTTATGCCGTCGATTACGTCAGCCGTCGCCGCTATACGCTCCATTTCATCGACCTTGCGAGCGGTCAACTCATCGGCGACAGCATACCCGACTGTTCGGGAGGAGTGTGGGCAAACGACAGTAAGACACTGTTTTATGTCGCCAAAGACATACAGACGCTGCGCAATTATCGCGTGCTGCGCCATACGATAGGCACGCCTGCCTCGGCTGACGCGCTCTGCTTCGAGGAAACGGACGAGACATTCAATATCAGCCTCGACAAGTCGCAGAGCCGCAAATACATACTGTTGGAGTCGCATCAGACGCTTTCGACCGAGACGCTGATTCTCGACGCCGACCATCCCGAAGGAACGTTCAAGGTGTTTAACCCGCGCGAAGCCGACCACCTCTACTCCATCGACCATATCAACGGCACGTTCTATATCCTTTCAAACAAAGACGCGCTCAACTTCAAACTGATGAAGACAGCCGAAACCGCGACGGAAGAAAAGAACTGGCAGGAAGTGATAGCGCACCGTCAGGATGTGCTGCTCAGCCGCCTTGTGCTGTTCAACAATTTCTTTGCCGTGAGCGAGCGTCAGAACGGGCTTTACCGTTTCCGTATCGTCAATCTCAAAGACGGCTCCGAGCAGTTTGTGCCCTTCGCCGAAGAGGATTATGCCGTGTCGTTCAGCAACAACGTCGAACCGGCGTCTGCCGAGTTGCGCTACAACTATTCGTCGCTCACAACTCCCAATTCCGTCTTTACATATAATATGCTGAACGGCGAGACGAAACTGCTGAAAGAGGCAACCGTACTCGGCGGCTTCGACAAGAATAATTATGAAACAAAACGCCTGTGGGCGACAGCAAAAGACGGCACAAAAGTGCCAATATCAATCGTTTATCGCAAAGGCTTCAATAAAGACGGCAACGGAAAAATGCTGCTTTACGCCTACGGTTCTTACGGCAGCCCGTCGGAATCGAGCTTCAACTCGCAGGTATTGAGCCTGCTCGATCGCGGTTTCGCTTATGCCATCGCACATATCCGCGGGGGCAGCGAGATGGGACGTCAATGGTACGAAAACGGCAAACTGCTCCACAAAATCAACACGTTCACCGATTTCAACGACTGCGCCCGTTTCCTGATTGAGGAGAAATACACCTCGCCGTCGGGGCTTTTTGCTATGGGACGCAGCGCGGGCGGACTGCTGATGGGCGCCGTTATCAATATGGAACCCGAACTGTATCAAGGCGTTGTCGCAGGCGTGCCGTTTGTTGACGTCGTTTCTACGATGCTCGACGCCAGCATCCCGCTGACCACTTTTGAGTGGGATGAATGGGGCGACCCGTCGAAGAAAGAATATTACGAATATATGCTTTCGTATTCGCCCTACGATCAGGTCAAGGCGCAAAACTATCCTAACCTGCTGGTTACTACGAGTTTCTGGGATTCGCAGGTGCAATACTGGGAGCCGCTGAAATGGGTCGCCAAGTTGCGTGCTTTAAAAACCGACAACAACGCGCTGTACCTCTACTGCAATATGAACGCAGGACACGGAGGCGCGTCGGGACGCTTCGAGCAGCTGCAATCGCGGGCTATGGAATATGCGTTTATCCTGTCGCTCAGCGGAAAATAGCGCGATTTAATCGCTGTTTTTGGCGACCGAAAGGCTTACTTCTACGCTTTTAAGCCATGGCGAGGTGAAGGTCGCTTTCACTTCGCCGCCCTCGCCCTCAGCGCGAATATATGCCAGCAACCGCCCGTGAAATGCTCTCTGGCGGTTGTCGGTATAATCGCCCATATCGGTGTTGTTGCTCGCTTCGAGACCTGACAGCTTTGCCGAACCGGTCAGACGGCAGGTTATCTCGTCGTCCGACAGCATCACCGGCACGCCATCTTCGTCAACAACCTGCACGATAACCTGCGCTGTTTCAGGCGTTTCGCCATCGGGATGATAGACGCTCACCTGCAATGCGTAAGGACGTTTGGACGAACGGATGGCATAACGCGCCGTTTCGTTGCCTGCGCTGTCGTATCCTATGGCTTCGAGCTTGCCCGATTGATAGGGTATATCCCAGGATATCACCCCGTTAGCGCTGTCGTACGCTTTCATTTCGCCGACCTGACGCCCGTTAAGTTCGAGTTTGGCTTTGGCGGCATTGGTATAGCAAACCACGCGAATTGTCTGCCCTTCGTCGTAATTCCATATCGACCAGGCGTCAACCGACGGGCTGCGTTCAGGTCTGCCTGCCGGATATGTGCCGAGATAAATAACGGGAGATGAAGACCATAGCGACTGGCGGAAATAGCCGCGCGGCTTGATAAAGCCTCCGAAATCGACCAATCCTGAATAAAATCCGCGCGAGGGCCACGCGCCCGATTCGCCGAGATAATCAATTCCCGTCCAGAGAAATTGCCCGAAAATATGCTCATTGTCCGTAACGGCTTTCCATGCTTCAAGGTCGTGCCGGTTTTCGCTGCCGTAAATCACGCGCGACGGATATTTCTGATGGTCTGACAGATAGCGACTTTCGGTATAATTGTATCCTGCGATATCGAGCGATCCGGGGTATTCTGTCTCGTTCGACATAGCAACTCCGGCAAGACCTGCCGTTACGGGTCGCGAGCTGTCGTAGCGTTTTACCGCCGCCACTAATCGCTTGGCTATCACGCCCAAACGCATAGCGTCGGGTGCGTCGGGCTTGTAGCCGCCGAACATTTTCTGGGTGAAGCCGTCGTTGCCGCCGTCGAGGATCGGATGCGAATACGGGTCGTTGGGATAATCGACTTCGTTGCCTATGCTCCAAGCAAAAATCGAGACGTGATTGCGGTCGCGGCGCACCATATCTTCGAGGTCGCGCTCGCCCCAGTCGGCAAAAATATCGAACGAACCCTGATGTCCGGGCGTTCCGACATTCCATCCTGCAATCCACTTATTTTTAGGAAATTCCCATTCGTCGTAGGCTTCGTTCATCACTAAAAAGCCGAGCCTGTCGCAGAGGTCGTACAGTTCGGGAGCCTGCGGATTGTGGCTGGTGCGGATAGCGTTGACACCTATTTCTTTGAGCGCCAGCAGGCGACGATGCCATACTTCGCTCGGTACGGCGGCGCCAAGCACTCCGGCGTCATGATGGATACATACGCCTTTCATTTTCAGGCTTTTGCCATTCAACGCAAATCCTTTGTCGGCATCGAACGTGAAAGTGCGAAATCCCGTTACGGTCGTCGTTTCGTCAACCTTCTGACCGTCTTTTAATATGCTGGTTTTCAGTGTATAAAGTTTCGGATTTTCCAAATCCCATAGCACGGGATTGCTGACCGGCAAATCCACATTGAAACGGACTAAATCAGCCGTTGACGCGACCGTTTGTGTGCGGTTATTACGGGCTGCAAGTTTACCGTCGGGCGTATATAACTCGTTGACAACCGTGAGTTTACCGGCGAAAGCCGCGCCGTTTACCACTTCGGTTTCGACGTGAAGTTTGGCGCTTTTGCGGTTTGCAGCGACATCAGGCATGGCATAAACACCCCATTGAGCGATATGCACCGGATTGGCATAAACAAGCCAGACATCGCGGTAAATGCCTGATCCTGTGTACCATCGCGAGTCGGCGCTTTGGCTGTGGTCAACGCGGACGGCGATAACATTATCAGTGCCGAAGCGGATATACGGCGTCAGGTCGAAGGCAAACGAGATATAGCCGTTGGGACGACTGCCGACCGGCTGCCCGTTGACGAACACCTCGCTGCGGTTGTAAACGCCTTCAAAATAGATATATACCTTTTCGTTTTGCCTGTCCGACGGTACTGTCAGCATCCGTCTGTACCATCCGATGCCGCCCGGAAGGAAGCCCTGGCAGCTGGCATTGCCCGCGCTAAGCGGCTGTTTCACACTCCAATCGTGCGGCAGATCGACAGTTTGCCATTTTGCATCGTCGAAATCCGCGTTCTTCGCATCGGCTATGTCGCCCAAAATAAATTTCCATCCGTCGTCCAAGTTCTCTGCCTGTCCGAACGATGTCTGCGCATAAACAGCAACAGATGAGAGCGTTGCTGATATCAAAAGAATAATTATCCGTTTCATTTTATCTGCATTTTAATTTCTCGCAAAATTACAATATTTTCGTAAAAATCATACCTCAGTTATTGATTGTCAGAAAATTTTTTGAAAAATATTATTTTTCTTTTGAACAAAAGTTTGTAATTTTGCTTTTTCAAATTGATAATAAATAACTGAATTGCTCGCAAAACGTTTATAATGAGCGAAGTAAACATTTTTTACCATATTCCTGCACTGTACGGCGAGAGCCTTGACGGATTAAACATCAAGCCGTCGGGGGTTTATATTGACCTGACTTTCGGTGGCGGCGGTCATTCGCGCGGCATCCTCAGTCGGCTTGGCTCGGACGGCAGGCTGTACGGCTTCGATCAGGATGAAGATGCGCAGGCTAATATTCCTGACGATAAGCGTTTTACGTTTGTTCATTCCAATTTTCGCTATTTGTCGAACTTTATGCGTTATTACGGTGTGGAGCAGGTTGACGGCATTTTGGCAGACCTCGGCGTGTCGTCGCATCATTTTGACGACGAGGGGCGCGGCTTTTCGTATCGTTTCGACGGTTCGCCCGATATGCGGATGAACACACGCGGCGGCAAAACGGCTGCTGAGGTGCTGAACAGCTATTCTGAAGATGCTTTGGAGGCGCTTTTCAGGAAATATGGCGAAGTAAGCAATGCCTCGCGTCTTGCTACGGCAATCGTCAAGGCGCGAAGTACGGCTCCGATTGGTTCGATAGAGGATTTTATGAAGATTATCAGACCATTAGCGATATGGGAGAACGACAAGAAGTATTTCTCGCGCGTCTTTCAGGCAATACGCATCGAGGTCAACGACGAGTACGAAGCTCTGCGCGAGATGCTTCCTCAGGCGCTTAAGCTGTTAAAATCCGGCGGACGGTTAGCTATAATAGCCTATCATTCGCTCGAAACCCGTTTGGTAAAGAAATTCTTCCGTACGGGAAATGCCGAAGGCGAGAGTTTGACAGATTTTTACGGACACCGCTCGACGCCTTTCCGTCTGATAGGCAGCAACATAAAGCCGTCGGCAGAAGAGATTGCAAATAACCCGCGCTCGCGCAGTGCACATTTACGTATAGCAGAAAAGATATGAAACAGAACAGTCAATCGCGTGAAAAGATAAAAAAAAGCTCATTTTCGATAGTAAGATTCCTGAGCGGAGGCGTGCTGCAGGAAGGATTTTTGACAAAATACGGCGGCATGGCGGCGCTGATAGTCTTTATGCTGTTTTTTTTCATCGCCAATCGCTACACCTGCCTGCTGAAAATGCGCGAGATAGACGTTTTGCAAAACGAACTGCGCGACCTGAAAATCCGTTCGGTCGAGATTTCCACTAATCTGACGGGCAGCAACCGCCTGTCGGAGATAGAGAAAATCGTTGAACAGCAGCATCTCGAACTCGAAAGCGCGACACATCCACCATATATATTAACGAAATAGCAAATCAACAGTCAAAAAAAATGGAAGTGAACAAAAATAATTCGGTTGATAACAGCATACAGGTACGCTATTTTATCGTCATTGGCTTGCTATTGATTATTGTCGGAGGCATACTATGGAACCTCTTTAAGGTAACAATCATCGAACGGGAAAAATGGCTGAACACCTTAATGAAGCAGATCAACACATCGAATGAAGTGGTCGTGTCGCCAAATCGCGGCAATATCTATTCGTCCGACGGCAAACTGATGTCAACGACGCTGCCTGTTTACAAGCTGTATATCGACTTCAAACTTGGCAACGCATATCCCAAAGAGGCATTTATGGACGCTCTCGATTCACTTTCGCTATGCCTGTCGAAAAAGCTTAAAGACCGTTCGCAGGCGGATTACAAAAAACATTTACTTCAGGGATTGAACAGTAAAAGTACCGAATTTAAGCTATCGTCCAAGAAGGTATCATACGTGGATATGAGGGAGATACAGCAATTTCCTTTCTTCAGGCTCGGACGCAACAAAAGCGGATTATACACTAAGGAGGAATTGCAGCGGCACAAACTGTTCGGTTCTATGGCAGACCGCACTCTCGGCAACATCGATATGTATTATTGGGAACACCTGTCAAAGGGCAAGACAGGAATTGAATTTATTCACGACAGCATTTTGAGCGGCAAAACGGGTCTCGGACGCAATATAAAGGTCGGCGGACGCACGATTTTCGTGATTTCGCAAAAGCCTGTTGACGGTTTAGATATTGTTACGACGATTGACACCCGCATACAGGACATTGTAGAGAAGGAGCTACGCGAAAAGACACTCGCCTTTCGCCCTCAAACGGCTATAGCCATAGTGATGGAGACCAAAACCGGCGAAGTCAGGGCTATAACCAACCTTGTCAGCAACGGCTCCGGCGTCTATTCCGAAATAAAAAATGAGGCTGTCAGCGGGCTGTACGAGCCTGGGTCAACATTCAAAACCGCCACAATGATGGTCGCCCTTGAAGACACCGTATGTACACCAACAACAACGCTACAACGTGGCAACGGCATATTGGTATTTAACGGAAAGAAGATTACCGACCATAATGCCGGTCGCGGTCCGACAGTCATCACAGCAGAGCAGGCGATGTGGTACTCATCGAACGTCGGGATGGCGCGTATAGTACTCGACGGCTACGAAAACAATCCTGAGAAATTTATTAGAGGACTGTACAGAGTAGGCATTCTCGACTCGCTGAACATAGAAATCAGCGGCGCAGGCAACCCCAAAACTACATGGAACACTTTGCGCTGGTCGAAGCAGTCGCTGCCACGTATGTCGTACGGCACCGAAGTACAGCTGCCGCCGATAAACACGCTGGCGTTTTATAATGCCATTGCCAACGACGGCAAACTCGTCAGACCCATCTTTACGAAAGCCATACGCGACGGCGAAAAAACGGTCAGAACGTTTGAGACAGAGGCGATTGTTGAAAAAATATGCTCCGAAAATACTTTGAGAACCATCCGTCAAATGCTGAAAGACGTCGTCAACCAGCCCGACGGAACGGGCAAGCCCGCACATTCGGACGCCGTAACCATTGCAGGCAAAACGGGCACGGCTCAGATTATCGCAGGCGGTGGCGTCAGCGGTCATAACGTCTCGTTTTGCGGCTATTTTCCTGCCGACAAACCGAAATATTCGTGTATCGTCTTTATGCACCGTCCGCAGGGCACGCCATCCGGCGGAAATATGTGCGGCACAGCGTTCAAAGCTATCGCCGAGAAAATCTATTCTCTCGAATCTGAAATCAAAGTCAGCGAAATGAAAGCAGACTCGGCGCTTGTTGCCGTTCCGCAGGTGAAAAAGACAGAAAAAGACATAAAAATACAGGATGGACTTGTTCCTAACGTAGTCGGGATGGGCGCCAAAGACGCCATTTTCATCCTCGAACGCAGCGGGCTTAACGTCCGCATAGCGGGCAGGGGGCGCGTCGAAAGACAGTCGCTGACGCCCGGACAACGCATCACGAAAGGACAGTCGATCACTATCACTCTTAAAGGATAAATATCTGAAAATGAAACAGACAGAAATAGATAAAATAATTACGGAGGTGAGACCTCGACAGGTCGTATCGGACTCGCGCAAGGTGCAGGCAGGCGATGTGTTTGTCGCCGTCAGAGGAACTCAGGTTGACGGACACGATTATATCGGCGCCGCCATAGCTCAGGGCGCGGCAGCTATCGTATGCGAAGTCGTTCCGAAAGAATTTGAGACCTCGCCGGTGCAGTTTATTACGGTTGCAGACACATCTGAAGCGCTTGGCGTATTGCTTGATGCTTTTTATGATCACCCTTCGTCGAAACTGAAACTCGTTGGCGTTACCGGAACGAACGGCAAGACGACCGTCGCGACTGTGCTGTATGAACTTTTCCGTCGCCTCGGCTATAAAGCCGGACTGTTATCGACGGTATGTAACTATATCAACGGCATTCCCGAAGCGGCTACGCATACAACTCCCGATCCCGTTACGCTTCACAGCCTGATTGCTCGGATGGAAGAGGCAGGATGCGATTATGTGTTTATGGAAGTAAGTTCGCACGCCGTTGACCAGAAAAGAATAAGCGGTCTGACGTTCAGCGGCGGCATTTTCACCAATCTGACACGCGACCATCTTGATTATCATAAAACGGTAGATAACTACCTGAAAGCGAAAAAGACGTTTTTCGACAACCTGCCCGCTTCGGCTTTTGCGCTGACAAATATTGACGACAAGACGGGCGAAGTGATGCTGCAAAACACCAAAGCCCGCAAACTCGGCTACTCTCTGTTTACGTTGACGGACTTCAAAGGGAAAGTGATAGAGTCGCATTTTGAAGGCTCCGAAATTCAAATCAACGGGCGCGAAGTCAATGTTCATTTCGTCGGGCGGTTTAATGCATATAACCTGTTGGCAGTTTATGGCGCCGCCATAGCTCTCGGACAAGATCCGGAAGAAACGCTGATCGTCTTGAGCGCTCTGCATCCCGTGGCGGGACGCTTTGAGACCATCCATTCGCCGCTCGGCTATACAGCTATTGTCGATTATGCCCATACGCCCGACGCACTGACAAACGTGCTGAACGGCATACAGGAAGTGCTGAACGGCAACGGACGGATCATCACCGTGGTTGGCGCAGGCGGCAATCGCGACAAGGGCAAACGTCCCCTGATGGCAAAAGAGGCTTGCCGGATGAGCGACCAGCTTATCCTGACATCCGATAATCCGCGATTTGAAGAGCCTGACGAGATAATTCGGGATATGGCAGCCGGACTGACAACCGACGATCTGACGCGCACACTTTGCATCACCGACCGTGCGCAAGCCATCGCAACAGCTACCCGTCTGGCGCAAAAAGGCGACGTCATCCTCATAGCCGGCAAAGGACACGAGGATTATCAGGACGTCAAGGGCGTCAAACATCACTTCGACGACCGCGAGACAGTTAAAAATATTTTTGCAACACAACAAAAAAACTGATATAACGATATGCTGTACGACCTGTTCAATTATTTAGACGTGAATTTCGACCTCCCCGGCGCCGGAGTATTCAAGTATATTTCGTTCCGATCCATCTGTGCGTTAGTATTTTCGCTTTTCATCTCAACCACTATCGGCAGACGCATCATAAACAAACTGCGAGACCTTCAGATTGGCGAGTCTGTTCGTGAGCTTGGGATTGAGGGCGAACAAACAAAAAAAGGCACTCCGACAATGGGCGGCATCATTATCATCATAGCCATCATCGCGCCGGTGCTGCTCTTTTCGCGGCTTAACAATATTTATCTCATAACGATGCTGATAACTACGCTTTGGATGGGCAGTCTCGGTTTTATCGACGACTATATCAAGGTGTTTAAAAAAGACAAACAGGGATTGCACGGATGGTTTAAGATAATTGCGCAGGTAGGGCTTGGAATTATTGTCGGGGTAATAATCTTTTTCAGTCCCGACGTCGTCATACGCGAAAACATCAAGGTCGAAGACAGTCAGAATATCGAAAATGTGATGTTTCACAACGTTCACGTCAAATCGACCCAGACAACGATACCGTTCATCAAGAACAATAACTTCGACTACGAATGGCTGGCATCTTGGGCGGGCGACTATACCACCGCTGCTACTTTTATCATTTTCATACTGATAGTCATACTCATCGTTACCGGAGTGTCGAACGGCGCCAACCTGACTGATGGATTAGACGGTTTGGCGACGGGCAGCTCAGCCATCATCGGGACGGCTCTCGGCATCCTCGCCTATATGTCGTCGCACCTCGAATTTGCATCATTCCTGAATATTATGTTCATCCCCGGAGCCGAAGAATTAGTGATTTTCGCGGCGGCATTTATCGGCGCGACCATCGGTTTTCTGTGGTACAACGCATATCCGGCACAGGTCTTTATGGGCGACACCGGCAGCCTGACGCTCGGCGGGATCATCGCCGTTTTCGCTATCCTGATACGCAAAGAGCTGCTCATACCTATTCTGTGCGGTATCTTTCTTGCCGAAAGCCTGTCGGTAATGCTTCAGGTGGCATATTTCAAATACACAAAAAAGCACCGCGGCGAGGGCGTAAGGATATTTAAGATGACGCCCCTGCACCATCATTTCCAGAAAGCAGGCGATCAGAGCATCAAAGCATTGCTCCAAAAACCCAAAAACATAGTTCCCGAAGCCAAAATCGTCATCCGTTTCTGGCTGATAGGCATCATTCTGGCTGCGCTGACGATAGCCACATTAAAAATCAGATAAAGAAAATGATGATATATAATATAAAGGAAAAAGCGAACAAAGACATCAGCCTTGCGGAGTTTATGCCGTTGGCAATGGAAAGGATAGTCGTTCTCGGCGGTGGCGAAAGCGGCGTCGGCGCAGCTGTCCTTGCCAAAAAGTGCGGATTCGATGTTTTCCTTTCCGATTTGGGTGAGATAAAACCTGAATATAAGGCTATACTCGGCAGATATAGCATTGAATATGAAGAACATCATCACACCGAAGAACTTATCCTGAATGCCCGTGAAATCGTCAAAAGTCCGGGTATCTCGGATAAAGCGCCGATAATACAGGCTGCGGTACTACGCTCAATCCCAATCATCTCCGAAATCGAGCTGGCAGGACGCTATACCGATGCGAAAATGATTTGCATCACCGGCAGCAACGGCAAGACTACAACGACGATGCTGACTTATCATATCCTGCGACAAGCCGGTTTAGACGTTGGACTTGCAGGTAATGTGGGCGCCAGCCTCGCCTTGCAGATTGTTGAGTCGCCACACAAATATTACGTCATCGAATTGAGCAGTTTCCAGTTAGACAATATGTACGACTTCAAAGCCGATATTGCTATCCTGCTGAATATTACGCCCGACCATCTCGACCGTTATCATTATGAATTTCAGAATTACGTTGATGCCAAGTTCCGTATTCTGCAAAACCAGACGGCAGATGATGCTTTTATCTTCTGGAACGACGACCCCGTCATAGCCCGCGAAATAGAAAAACGCCATCCGCAAGCGACGCTATATCCATTCTCCAAAACCTTGACGCACGGACTGAAAGAATTTGTGAAACTGAAAGGGCTTCATAACCTGTACAATTCGGTCGCGGCAGGTATCGCAGCGCGGCTTGTCGGGGTTGACGACGAACAAATCCGCCGGTCGTTTGCCGATTTCAACGGCGTCGAACATCGTCTTGAAAAAGCCGGACAGATCGACGGCGTGGAATACATAAACGATTCAAAGGCTACAAACGTCAATTCGTGCTGGTATGCCTTGCAAAGTTTCGACACGCCAATAGTGCTGATTCTCGGCGGAACGGACAAGGGTAACGATTATTCCGAAATCGAACAGCTTGTTTGCAATAAAGTCCGCGCCCTCGTCTATCTCGGAATCGACAACAACAAACTGCACAGTTTTTTCGACGGAAAAGTGTTACAGACTGCCGATGCCCGTTCGATGGAAGAGGCTGTCGGTTTGGCGCGAAGTTTTGCTGTTGCAGGCGACGTCGTACTGCTCTCACCCTGCTGCGCCAGTTTCGACCTGTTCAACAACTACGAAGACCGCGGCAGACAATTTAAGGAATGTGTCAAACAATTAAAACACAACGCACAATGAATGAGAATGATAATATAAAAAAAATACTCCCGGGCGACATCGCAGTATGGATGATTTTCCTGTTTCTGTGCGGTTGTTCGCTTGTTGAGGTATTCAGCGCCACGAGCCAGCTGGCATTCAAAAGCTCGAATATCTGGCAACCTATTATCCGACACTCGTCGTTCCTGTTTGGCGGAATTGCTGTTGTATCGCTTTTGAGCCGTATTCATTACAGATATTTCTCCATCGTTCTTATATTTTTGCCGTTTGTGATTATTCTGCTTGCCCTGTTGCCGATCATCGGTACGACGATAAATCAGGCATCGCGGTTTATCAGCATTTCGGGCATACAGTTTCAGCCATCCGAAATAGCTAAATTGCTCTGTATCATTTGGGTTGCGTTCTGGCTGAGCAAACGCGGCAAGATGTCGGACACTACGGTGTTTCGCGGCATTTTATGGGGCGTCGTCCCAACCGTCGTCTGCATATTTATCTCCGGCGTTTCTACGGCTTTGATGCTCGGTTTTATCTGTTTCCTGATGATGTTTATAGGTGGTTTGCCGGCTCGCAAGTTGTGGAATCTGGCTCTCGTAGTCATCGTTATCGGTCTGATTGCCGCTCTTGCCGTAATGGTATTGCCCGACAGCATACTTATGAAATTCGGCGGTCAGCGCCTCCCTACCGTACGCGAACGTGTGGTAGATTTCGTAAAAATCAACCATTCCGATAAAAAAGACGTTGCCCTCGATGCCACAACTACAAAAAACGATTCGACTTTTGCAATCAACGACGACAACCTGCAGGTGAGCCGTGCAAAAATGGCTATTGCCAACGGCTGGTTTTTAGGCAAACTGCCGGGTCGAAGCGTCCAGCGCGATTACCTTCCGCAGGCATATTCCGATTTTATCTATGCCATCATATTCGAGGAGACGGGCGTTCTCGGCGGATTAAGCATCCTGATACTGTATCTTTGGCTGTTGGGGAGGGTGGGAAGTATCGCAAAACGATGCGAAAAGCCGTTTGCCAAACATCTTGTCATCGGATGCGGACTGCTGATTGGCGTTCAGGCGCTTGTAAACATTTCTGTCGCTGTCGGCTTTTTCCCCGTAACAGGTCAGCCGCTGCCCCTGATAAGTCGTGGCGGCACTTCAACTATACTGACTTGCGCATACATTGGCATAATTCTGAGCGTCAGTCGTTTCGGCGCCAAGATGGGCGTCGTTACTCCTGAAGTTGCGGTCGAAGAAGACGAACCTGAGTCGGAAACCGAAGAGATGCATACAGAAGACCGTCAGGAAGATATTGAATTAATAACCAATATGTTAGATAGATGAGCGAATATAAAATCATCATAAGCGGAGGCGGTACGGGGGGACATATTTTCCCGGCTATTGCCATTGCCGACGCCTTTGTCGAGCGCCATCCCGACACGCAAATCCTGTTTGTCGGCGCCGACAACCGTATGGAGATGGAACGTGTGCCGCGAGCCGGATACAAGATAGTCGGACTGCCTGTCAGCGGTTTCGATCGTCGTCGCCTGCATAAAAATTTCGCCGTCATAATGCGATTTCTCAAAAGTCTGCGCATAGCGAAAAGGATTATCCGCGATTTTGCTCCCGATATTGTCGTAGGGACAGGCGGTTATGCCAGCGCACCGACCTTATGGGCAGCCTCGTCGCTCAAAATCCCGACGCTCATTCAGGAACAAAATTCCTACGCCGGAATAACCAACAAACTGCTTGCCCGACGCGCATCAACCATCTGCGTGGCTTACGAAGATATGGAAAAGTATTTTCCCGAAAACAAAATCGTCTTCACAGGCAATCCTGTACGTAAAGAGCTGGAAAGTTGCCGTATAGACCGGATGAGCGCCATCAGTCATTTCGGACTGAAGCCTTATCTGAAAACGGTTTTAGTCATCGGTGGCAGTCTTGGCGCCCGCTCGATAAACGACGGGATACGCAACAGACTGAAGCAGCTGGCGGAAGCAAAAGTGCAGGTAATCTGGCAAACGGGCAAAAACTATTATGCGAATATCAAACGCGAACTGGAACAGAGCGAGGCTAAGGAGTTTATCTATTGCGCCGATTTCATCGCTGAAATGGAATATGCTTATGCTGCCGCCGATTTGGTGGTCTCGCGAGCCGGAGCAGGGTCGATTTCCGAACTCTGCCTGCAAGGAAAACCGTCTATCTTAGTGCCCTCGCCCAACGTAGCCGAAGACCACCAGACGAAAAATGCCAACGCTGTTGCCGAACATAACGCCGCCATAATGCTCGCCGATAAATACGCCGATATTCATCTGACTGACAGCATTTTGAAGCACATTCACAACAATTCGTTACTCGAAATGCTGCGCAATAATATCCATAGTATGGGTGTAAGCAAAAGTGCAAAATTGATTGTCAACGAAATGGAAAAACTGACGGATAAAACTGTAGATGTATGGATGCAAAAGCAATAAAATCAATATATTTCGTAGGCGCGGGAGGTATCGGGATGAGCGCCCTGATACGCTATTTCCTGTCGAAAGGATTGCGTGTGGCAGGCTACGACCGCACAGAATCGCAGCTGACCGAACAGCTCATAGCCGAAGGTGCCGCCATTCATTACGAAGATGATATAAGCCTGATACCCACTGATTTTACCGATCCAAAGGAAACGCTTGTGGTCTATACGCCCGCCGTGCCCGAGACGCACAGCGAACTGACATATTTCCGCTCAAACGGTTTTGAGGTGCTTAAACGTTCGCAGGCGTTGGGGCTGATTACCAAATCGGCGCGGGCGCTCTGCATCGCCGGAACGCACGGTAAAACGACAACATCCTCAATGACAGCGCATTTGCTGCATCAATCGCATATCGGATGCAATGCTTTTCTGGGCGGCATCCTCAAGCCTTACGACAGCAATCTTATGCTGTCAGCTTCGAGCGACCTGACCGTTGTCGAAGCCGACGAATACGACCGCTCGTTTCATCAACTGTCGCCGTATATGGCGGTTATCACTGCCGCCGACCCCGATCATCTCGATATTTACGGCACTCCCGAAGCCTATCGCGAAGGCTTTGAGATTTTCACCTCGCTAATCCGCACGGGCGGTGCGCTGATTATGAAATCCGGCGTCGCCATCACGCCACGCCTGCAGCCCGATGTACGCCTGTTTACGTATTCTGCAACAGATAAAACGGCTGATTTTCACGCCGATAACATACGTATTGGCGATGGCTCAATAGTATTTGATTTCGTAAGTCCGTCGGGCACAATCAGCGATATCCGGCTTGGCGTACCCGTAACGGTAAACGTCGAAAATGCCGTGGCAGCCATAGCTTTAGCTTCGCTAAACGGTGTGCTTCCCGACGAAATCAGACTTGCAATGGCATCGTTCGAGGGCGTTGCCCGCCGCTTCGATGTCCGTCTGAAAAAAGATAAGATCGTGCTGATAGACGACTACGCCCATCATCCCGAAGAAATACGCAGCTGTATCACCTCTGTCAGAGCGCTTTACCCCTCGCGCCGCATTACGGGAATATTCCAGCCGCACCTCTACACCCGCACCCGCGACTTTGCCGAAGGCTTTGCCGAAAGCCTGTCGCTGCTCGACGAACTGATTTTGCTTGACATCTATCCCGCCCGCGAGGAACCTATCGAGGGCATAACGTCGCAAATCATCTTCGACCGCGCGACCGTAGCACGTAAAACGCTCTGCACAAAAGCGCAGCTGCCCGACATCATCGAATCGGGCAGTTACGACGTCGTGCTAACCATCGGCGCAGGAGATATTGACCAGCTTGTCGAACCTGTCAAACAAATACTCGAACGCAAATGAAACGAATCATCACTATCCTCTTCGCCGGCTTGCTGCTCGGTTTTCTTGTGTTCGTTTTCCTGTTTGCGAACAGCAATACCGACAGACCGATATGCAGAGAGCTGATTGTCATCCTAAAAGACAGCACCAAGCGCCGTTATATCGAACCAAACGCCATCGTTGCTTCGCTGAAAAATTCGCAGCTCTATCCGGTTGACCGTTTCGCCGATAATATAAATACCGATGCCATAGAAAAACATCTGCTGCAAAACAAAATGGTAGCTTCAGCCGATGTTTATAAGACAGTGTCGGGCGCAGTAAAAATAATCATCACTCAAAAAACGCCTGTCCTGAGGGTTTTCGGCAACGACGGAAGCTATTATATCGACGTCAACGGCGAGGTTTTGCCCGCCGACGTGAGGTTCGCAACCTACCTTCCCGTGGCGACCGGAAACATAGAAAAATCGCTCGCGAAGTCGGAATTATATAAATTTGCATTATTTTTGCAGAAAAATGCGTATTGGAACGAACAGATTGAACAGATATACGTTCACCCAAATAAGGAAGTCGAACTTGTGCCACGTGTTGGTAATCACCGGATTATACTGGGCGACTTCTCCCGTTTCGAGGAAAAAATGGACAACCTGCGACGGTTTTACGAGCAGGCTATTCCGAAAATCGGATGGGAAAAATATGATGTCATCAATCTGAAATACAGAAATCAAATAGTGTGCACTAAAAAATAATTTTTATGGCAAAAGAACAGTATATAGCAGTCATTGACTTGGAAACCAGCCGTTTCACAGGCGTAGTAGCGAAGAAAGAGCAGAACGGTTTTATAGACATTCTCGCTCACGTCAGCGAAAACGCACTCGACAGTATGCGGCACGGGAAAATCGTAAAAACGAAAGAAGCGACAGGATTGATAAAAAAACTTGTAAGTAAACTCAAGAATGCCCTGTTGCAAACGGCAGAGCTTAAAGGCAAAGAATTTGAAATCAAAAAACTCTATTTCGGGGTCAACTGTCAGTCTCTCAAATCAATAGAGGTAACGGAGTCTATAGCTATTCCGAATAAATCGTTCGTTACTACGGACGATGTAGAAAGTCTGCTCGCCCAGTGTGCTGGCAATATGTCGGAAGATTACATCCCGCTCGACATGTTGCCTCCGACGTATTATGCTGACAACAAACCCGTTAAAGACCCAAAAGGCTTAGAATGTAACCGGTTGAAAGCAAATTTCCGCTTAATCGCAGCCCTGCCATACGTCCGCTCGACAATTGAGCACGTAGCCAAAGGAGCAGGATACGAACTTGCGCAAATCCTTGCCTCGCCCGTAGCTCTTGCCGAAGCCCTGACGGACAAAAGCGAACGCGAAACCGGATGTATCTTCGTCGATTTCGGCAGATACGTAACGTCGGTGGTCGTTTTTCGCGACGGGGAAGTTTTGAACCTCGGCGTTGTGCCTTTCGGATATTCGCTGATAATTAGCGATTTAGCCGAAGGATTTGATATGAAAGATTCGAAAGACGCCGAACAGCTGCTGTTTGCCTATGCCAACTGCTCGGAACACCGTAGCGACGACGCAGCTAAAACCCCCGATTATATCGTCAACAGCCGTAAATACAACAGCATCACAACAGACCTGATAGCCACCGCAAGGGCAAAAGAAATCATTGCCAACGCCAAAAGCATAGCGGGGCAAACGCTGACAGACGGCATTGTACGCATCACCGGACAACTGTCCGACGCAAAAGGCATCAGTAAGCTGACGGCAAGCATCTTCGGTCTGGAAGTCGGACAGACGGACATCCCCGCAGAATGGGGCAACTACGATCGCGACGAGTTCGCAGCAATCAGCCTGCTGACACGAGCAAAAGACAACTGCCTGACAGTAGAAATGCCTCCTGAACCGGATCCTCCGATTGACGGTCAGCCAAATCCGGATAACAGCCCTGACGACCCCGACGAACCTGTCAACCCTATTGCGTCTTTATTGAAATTCTTCTCTAAGAATAAGGATAAACCTAAAAAAGAGAAAGAAAAAGGCGATTCCATCGGTAAAAAGTTCGGCAACTTTGTAACCGATATGGCATCTATAGCTTTTGAAGAGTAACGGCAACAAAATCAATAATTTAAAATTGAAAAGAATATGTTTAACAGAAATGACATACCAGATATGATAGATATAAAATTCGCAGCGTCGATCGATACCACGAACATTATCAAGGTCGTAGGCGTAGGCGGCGGCGGCGGAAATGCCGTTGCGCACATGTTTCACGAAGGAGTGTCCGATGTCTCTTTCCTGCTTTGTAATACCGACAAACAGGCATTGGACGCCCAAAAAATCAATGTGCCCAAACTTGTTATGGGCGGACTTGGAGCAGGTGGAAAGCCTGAAAAAGGCGAAGAGGAGGCGCTGAAGTGCGAAGAGCAGATAAAGCAAGCCTTTAACGACGGCACGCAGATGGCATTCATCACAGCAGGTATGGGCGGCGGAACGGGCACCGGAGCCGGACCTGTCGTCGCGCGAATAGCCAAAGACGCCGGAGTGCTGACTGTCGGCATCGTTACCATCCCGTTCGTTTTTGAAGGACGACCGAAAATCCTGCAAGCCCTCCAGTGGCTCGAAAAAATGAACCGCAACGTTGACGCTATGCTCGTCATCAACAACGAACGCCTGTTTGACATCTACAAATCTCTGAAAGTAACCGAGGCGTTTGCTGAGGCAGACAACACGCTGACCGTAGCAGCACGGAGTATCGTCGATATGATAATGAAACCGGGCAAAATCAACCTTGACTTTCGCGATGTGGAGTCAACTTTGAAAAACGGCGGCGTAGCATTGATGAGCGAAGGCTTAGGCGAAGGCGAAGGACGGCTCGAACTCGCTATCGAAGAGGCATTTAAATCGCCCTTACTGAACAACTCCAACGTTTATAACGCCAAGAAAATACTGTTCAACATCACGTCGGGCACGGGAGACGACGAATTGACTGCCGATGAATTAGCTGATGTTCAGTCGTTTAGCGAAAGATTTAATACCAACCAAATCGAAGTCATCTGGGGATTTCGTCTTGACGAATCGCTCGGCGCAAAAGTCAAATTCACCGTCCTCGCAACCGGCTATCAGTTAGACGAAGATGCCCCCGAAGGAATGAAAATTCCCGACGATAACACCGAATTGACCGCAGCCGAAATGGAGGCGTACAAAGACTATCTGTTCAGAAAATATTATGGCGACAAAGGCATCAGTCGTCCAGCGCCGACCATAGCAATACTGACGCCCGAAGAAATGGAAAACGACGTCCTCGTGAGCCTGATTGAAAACAATCCGACCTACAAACGCAATCCGTCGCTGATAAAAAATGAACGCAGCAAGATTGAGTTTGAACGCAAAAACGCCGAGGCTGAAACCGCCGTATTGTTTACTTAATTGTTTAATTTTTATTTTAAAGAAAATGAGTTTATTCGACCAAATTAGTGAAGACATCAAAGCCGCCATGCTGGCAAAAGACAAAGTGCGGCTGAGCGCATTGCGCAACGTGAAAAAAGTGCTCCTCGAAGCCAAAACAGCGCCCGGAGCTAACGACACCGTAACCGACGAAACGGCAATCAAGCTGATCCAAAAGCTTGTGAAACAGGGCAAAGACTCCGCCGCGATCTATACGGAACAGAACCGTCCCGACCTGGCGGAAGAAGAGCTGGCGCAGGTGCAGGCTATCGAACCCTACCTGCCCAAACAGCTGTCTGCCGACGAACTCGAAGCCGAGCTGAAAAAGATTATCGCACAAACGGGCGCCGCCGGTCCGCAGGATATGGGCAAAGTTATGGGCGTAGCATCGAAAGCCTTAGCCGGAAAAGCCGAAGGACGCGCCATCTCCGAAACGGTGAAGCGTCTCTTAGCTGCCGGATAACACATTAAAAGTCAACGCAAATGTTCACTTTTATTGGCTACCTCGCCCTGCTTATCGGCGGATACATAGTTTACGGCGCTGTCGTCGAACGCATCTTCGGCATCGACCGCTCGCGCCCGACGCCTGCCATCGCGATGAACGACGGAGTGGATTATGTACCTATGCCGTGGTGGCGCGTGTTCCTGATACAATTCCTTAATATTGCGGGACTTGGACCGATTTTCGGCGCCATAATGGGGATGATGTACGGACCGGCTGCTTTCCTATGGATAGTGCTGGGGACGATTTTTGCCGGCGGCGTGCACGACTATTTTTCCGGTATGATGTCTGTCCGCGAGCGTGGCGCCAGCCTGCCCGAACTGATTGGCAATGAGCTGGGTAAATACATCAAACTGT
The DNA here is from genome assembly GCA_031272455.1 of Tannerella sp. Taxonomy (GTDB): domain Bacteria; phylum Bacteroidota; class Bacteroidia; order Bacteroidales; family Tannerellaceae; genus Tannerella. Next base: position 37,095 of record JAISTS010000068.1, read on the forward strand.
TTATGCGCCTGTTTTCCGTCCTGTTGATGGTGCTGGTCGGCGCCGTGTTTATCTCCGGACCGGCTGGTCTGCTTGCAGGTCTGACGCCCGGCATAAGCGCACTTATCTGGACGGCAATAATTTTCGCTTACTACGTCCTTGCGACGCTCCTGCCTATCGACAAGCTGATCGGCAAGATTTATCCCATTTTCGGCGCCGCCTTGCTGTTTATGGCTGTCGGCATCCTTTTTGCGCTGTTCTGGAACAAAGCGCCCATCCCCGAACTGACTGCCGGTTTCGCCAACAGCAACCCTAACAAGAGCCTGCATATCTTCCCGATGATGTTTGTCAGCATAGCTTGCGGCGCCATTTCGGGCTTCCACGCCACCCAATCGCCGATGATGGCGCGATGTATCAAAAACGAAAAATACGGACGGCGATGTTTCTATGGCGCGATGGTTGCCGAAGGCGTCGTAGCGCTGATCTGGGCTGCCGCCGCCTCGTCGTTCTTCGGCTCGGTCGAAGGGCTGCACAAGTTCGTCGCCGACCTGCCCGCGACGGCAAACAAAGGCGCCGAAGTCGTAAACCTCATTTCCAACCGATGGCTGGGCGTTGTTGGCGGTGTGCTGGCTATTCTCGGCGTAGTGGCGGCGCCCATCACTTCGGGCGACACGGCTTTGCGCTCGGCACGCCTGATCGTAGCCGATTTCCTGCACCTCAACCAGAAATCCATAGCCAAGCGACTGATGATATCCATTCCCATTTTCGTGCTCACTTTCGTGATACTGAATATGGACTTCGACGTGCTGTGGCGCTATTTCGCTTGGTGCAACCAGACGCTCGCCGTCTTTACGCTCTGGGCTATAACCGCTTATCTGTGCCGACTAAGAAAATTCTATTTCATCACGCTCGTTCCGGCAATATTTATGACTTATGTCAGCTCGACTTATCTTTTTGCCGCCGCCCGCCCCGAAGGCATAGGACTGCCCTACGAAACGGCGCTAATCGTCGGAGCAGGCATTACCACAGCGGTTTTCAGCGTTTTTGTCGTCTCGCTGAAAAAACTGCAAAAAAACTGAAAGGAAATTTTTTGCCGAGAAAGCCGAAAATCGTATGTTGCATAACATATCGATTTTTCCAATAATATGCTGCAAAACATATAATTAAGTTTGCACACAATTTTTTGTAGCCGTAACTTTGCAGTCGCATAACTATAAAAAAATTGAATTGTTAAACCAGAACCTGCCCGACCGTGAGGTCGGGCTTTTTCTTTTTATTTGCTTTTGATTTTTTATTCCTCGAAACGCTTAAGCGTCAAATCGGCGCCATCCCATTCGACGTAGGAAAACAGCTGCATCCAATCGCCTGTAACAATGACCTTTACGCGCGACGGCAACTCGTAATCGAACAGCACGTGGCGATGACCGAAAATGAAATAATCCACTCCCTGCATAGCATTTTTCTGCACGAAATCGAACAGATAATCCGAGTCATCTGCCTGCATTTCACGTATTTGTCCTGTCTTACGGCTGTGATAAGACCATAATCGTGCAAAGGCAAATGTCCAGCGCGGATGAACCGAAGCATAAAGCCACTGGCATAATTTATTGCGAAACAGCGCACTGATAATCCTGTACGTCAGCGGACGCTTGCCGACTTCATCGCCGTGAGCGAGGAAAAACTGTTTGCCCGAAAGACTGACAGTGAACGGCTTACGATGCACTGCGGCGCCGATCTCCTTTTCCAAATAATCGAACATCCAGATATCGTGATTGCCTGTAAGAAAGTGAATTTCAATGCCTTGATCCGCCATCTCCGCGACTTTTCCAAGAAAGCGCACAAATCCTTTCGGCACAACATACTTATATTCATACCAGTAGTCGAACATATCGCCGAGAAAATACACTGCCTGAGCATCGGCGCTGATGCTGTCGAGCCAGCGGACAAGTTTCTTTTCCGACTCTACGACGTCGGGCAGAAATCGGTTGCCCAGATGGGCGTCGGATGCAAAATACACTTTTTTCGCTGTAGTTGTCATTACGGTTGGTTTATAAAAATCCAAGTTCGAGTTTCGCTTCGTCCGACATCATATCTTTAGTCCATTCAGGTTCGAAAACGATGTTGATGTTGACGCTTTTGACGCCTTCTATAGCTTCGGTTTTCATCTTCACATCTTCGGTGATATAATCGGCTGCAGGGCAGTTGGGCGCCGTAAATGTCATATCAACAGCTACATTTTTGTCGTCATCGACTTCGATACGGTAAACAAGCCCAAGGTCGTAGATATTGACGGGGATTTCGGGGTCGTAAACCGTTTTCAAGACGGCAATTATCGCTTCTTCGGTTTGCAAAAATTCATTCTGGCTCATTTCGCATTTGTTTTTATAAATAACTGCTGTTCACTGTTTTTTATTGTGCAAGCTATCGCTGATACGTCCTTCGTCGGCATAGCTGTAATACGTTGAATCGCTGAGTATGATATGGTCGAGGATGCTGATATTGAATATTCGGGCTGCCTCTATCAGCTTGAATGTCAGCCTGTCGTCTTCGGCGCTTGGCGTCGTGTTGCCCGACGGGTGATTGTGGCAAAGCACTATTCCGGCGCTGAGCGTTTCTATCGCCGCCTTCATAATCAATTGGATGTCAACCTGTAAAGAGCCGACGCCGCCCTGCCCGATTTTCACCTTGTTCATCACTTTGCCTGCTCGGTTGGTCAGCGCCACCCACATTTCTTCGTAAGGCAGGTCGCAGAGTTGCGGATAGAACAGGTCGAAAGCGTCGCGGCTGCATCTGATGACGTGTCGTTCGGGCGCCGAGGTCGCACGTTTACGCCGTCCAAGCTCAAGCGCAGCGACTATGGCTACAGCCCGCGCCTCGCCTATTCCGCGAAACGACATCAGGTCTTTGACCGACAGCTTTCCGAGGGCGTTAAGGTTGTTGGAAACGGAGTTAAGGATACGCTGTGCCAGCTGTACGACGGTTTCTTCGGTATTACCTGAGTTGATCAGGATAGCTAACAGTTCGGCGTCGCTGAGCGCCGAAGCGCCCTTGAGCAACAGTTTCTCGCGCGGACGGTCTTCGGCTGCCCACTCTTTGATACGTAGCCTCGCGTCGGGTTCCATTTTTATCTTACCCGTCCGACATACGAGCCGTCGCGGGTGTCAATTTCTACCATATCGCCCACGTTAATAAATAGAGGTACGCGAACCTCGGCGCCTGTTTCCAAAGTAGCCGCCTTGAGCGTGTTGGTCGCCGTATCGCCTTTGATACCCGGCTCAGTATAAGTAACTTCGAGCGTTACGTGAGCGGGCAGCTCGCAAGTCAGGATCGTCTCGCTCTCGGCATGCACCATCGCTTCGACCGTATCGCCGTCTTTGAGAAACTGCACTCCGTCGATGCTTTCGCCGGGCAGCGAAATCTGCTCAAACGTTTCGGGGTGCATAAAGTTGTATCCCATATCATCCTTATACAGAAACTGATACGGACGACGCTCGATACGCACTTCCTCAACTTTGACGCCCGAATTCCAAGTCTTGTCGATGACACGACCGGTCGTAACATTTTTCAGCTTTGTACGCACGAAAGCCGGACCCTTGCCGGGCTTGACGTGGAGAAATTCAACAATAAAAAAATACGAGCCGTCGATGTCAAGACACATCCCGTTTCTAAAATCTGCTGTTGTAGCCATAATTTTTGTTTGTTATTCTTAATTTTTTGCGCAAAAGTAGCACTTTTTAAGCAATTCTACAAATATTTTTTTAACAATTAAGGAAATTTAAATTTGTATTACAAAAAAAGATTTTACCTTTGCGGCGTGATTTACTTTGTATTTTAATGGTTTATGAATATAAATTTTAAATTATGAACAAAAAACTTAGCTTTGAGAAAGCGCTTGCGCTTGGAATTATTATTGTATCTGCATTCGCCGTGTTTCTGCCCGGATGCAAAGATGATTACGATCCGCAGTTCGAGTACATCAATCACCGTATAGACTCTGTCAATCAGCAATTTACGGCGTTGCGCAACGAACTTAATTCACGGATTGCCCAAATTCAGTCGTCGCTCAGCGGCAACTACTCTATCAAGGAAGTCCAGACCATCACCACCGGCACCGGCGGCATCAGATTGATAATGACCAACCCCGACGGTCAGGACATACAGTATGTTATCCGAAACGGAGCTGACGGCGCTACGGGAAGCGTCTGGGATATCGACGACTATACCGGAAACTGGATATGCGATGGCGAATTGACCGACTACAGGGCTGTCGGCGTCAATGGCGTCAATGCAAAGGCTCCTTATATCAGGGCTTCCGATTCGCTGTGGGTCATCCCGCAGTGGAACGCGACCACGCAGACGTACGTTGACTCCGTAACGACCATCAAGGCGGCGGGCAGCAGCGGCACTACGATGATTACGTATGCGACAGGGGATACTTACGGCAACTACACCCTGCACGTTGTCGGCAACGACCTTGCTACGTGGTACGACATCCCGCTGTATTCAGGAAAAACCCTGCAACTGCTTGGGCATATCCGCAGGTATCAGCTGCTTACCAACCTGTCGCTCAGCGAAATAAGCACCGACACGCTGAAATTTACGGCTTCGCTGTCGGGCAGCACGGTTGTTACTTCGCTTCAGTCAGACAGCGTTGCTCTTGTTATCAGCACCGACGCATCATCAGCTGCGCTGACAAATCTGCGTCTCAAAAATTCTAAGGGCGCTGTGCTTCCGCTGAAGTTTGGCACTCCGGTAGCTATGAGTTCAAGCGGCGTAGTAACGAAATCATTGGAGCTGAACGGCGGCAATACGATTTACTATCTCCCGCTGCTGAACGAGACATTGGATTCATACTCCACAGTTGCAGATTTCAAACTCAATTTCGTATCAGGGGCAGTCTATTATCTCGCCAACGATTTGAATTTGACGTCGAACTATTCGTCATGGACAATCGTGCCTGAACCTTAACGGCGATTTCAGGCAAAACGCACATACAGGGAGCAGGGCTGTCGGCAGGATTTTCATCCCGTCGTCAGCCACTTCTTGAAGTGCGACGCCTTGTTCTTGCTGATGTAAATACGTTCGGGAGTATCAACGTCGAGCGTGATTAGCAGGCGGTTATCGAACCAGATTGTAATGTTCTTGACGCAGTCTTTGGCGATGATAAACTGTTTGTTGGCGCGAAAAAACTTCGAGGGGTTGAGCGAGTCGAAAATATTATCTAACGGCTTGACGTAGTGATAATTAGCATCATCTTTCAGTACGACGCGCGTATTGCCTCCGCTGCAATAGAAATACGCTATACGGTCAACGCTGACGGGGATAAGTTCGTTGTTGACGGGCATCAGCAGGCGTTCGGAGAACTTGCCCGCGAGCATCAGTTGCGAAAAATCGGGAAAATCGCGCAGGCTCGTCGTTTTGGTTAGCTTGCGGAACTTGTCCAAGGCGCGTTTCAGATCGTCCGCCTCGATCGGTTTCAGCAGATAATCAATGCTGTTGACCTTGAACGCTTCGATGGCGTATTCGTCGTAAGCGGTCGTAAAAATGACGGGCGCATCAACAGCCGCAGCAGCAAAAATATTGAACGCCGAGCCGTCGGACAGATGTATATCCATAAAAATCAGATCGGGCGCCGGATGCTGGTTAAGCCATCTGACGGTCTGGATTACGCTCTCGGTATGACCGGCTACTTCCACGGTCGGGTCAACTTCGGTAATGATACTTTTCAGGTTGTCAAAAGCCGCGTTTTCATCTTCAACAATAAGTACTTTCATTTTTTGTTCGTTAAAAGTTTTTCGCATTACAAAATTAAGACTTTCCCGCGAAACAGTCAAATTTTTTTACTACTTTTGCCTAAATTTTTAAGCCGTATGATAAGAGAATGGATTGATAAATTAAAGTCGTACAGGATTTTATTTCTCGTCAGCCTGATTACGGGCGCCTTCATAATCTATCCGCTGATATTCGACCTGCCCGAAGAACTGATGAGCCTGACGAGCCAAGAGGAGTATGTCGAGCATATTATCTTTTTCATTTACAGATATTTATACTTTTGCTTGCTGACTTGGCTGCTGCTCAAATACAACGTTCACCATCTCAAAAAACCGTTTTTCCCCGAACGGCTGTCGGTGATGGCGCTCATTACTGTCGCCGCTTACGGCGTTTACGCCCTGATAGCCGGATTATCGGCAACTATCAGCGACGCAGGCAGCGGATTGCTGATTTTCCAGTTCGTCGTAAACTTTCTGATTTGCATTTTCATTGCCGGTCTGATAGCGATGTACTCAAAACAGCGTGAGCATATACTTGAAATTGAGCACCTTAAAACGGATAATCTGAAAAGCCGTTTCGACGCGCTGTCGGGACAGATCAACCCGCATTTCTTTTTCAATTCGCTCAATGGCTTGTCGTCGCTCGTCCGCAGCAACAAGAAACAGCAGACGCTCGAATACATCAACAAGCTGTCGGAAGTCTTTCGCTACATACTCCAGAGCGACAAACGCAGCCTCGTTGAGCTGAACGACGAGCTTGGATTCCTCGCCTCGTTCGGATACCTGCAGGAATTGCGCTACGGCGAGCATCTGCGGATTATCGTCAATGTGCCCGAAGACAAAAAAACCAAACAGTTGCCGGTGCTGTCGCTACTGCCGCTGATAGGCAATATAGTGAAACACAACGTTATAGACAGTGAAAACAAGATGGTTGTCGTCGTCAGTGTAAACGAAAACGACGAATTGCTGATTTCAAATCCCGTCCGCCGCAAGCTCGAAGAAGACGGACCGCACGGACTGGGGCTGACCAATCTTGCCGACCGGTTTGCGCTTATGCTTAACAAAAAAATAAGGATTGAACCCGATGAGGATGGCTATTTCAATGTATATCTGCCTCTTACGTGAACTGTGCCGGGGTCGAACCGGCGACCTCCGCCCTGTCAAGGCGGCGCTCTGAACCAACTGAGCTAACAGTTCATCGTTTGCGGGTGCAAAATTATAAAAAAAAATCCATACCTTTGCCATCTCTTAACGAAACAGAACAAAAAAAATATGGGACAAAACGTTAATTTAACGATTTACAATACGTTAACACGGCAGAAAGAAGTTTTCGAGCCTCTGCATCCGCCGCACGTCGGTATGTACGTTTGCGGTCCGACGGTTTACGGCGACCCGCATCTTGGTCACGCACGCCCGGCTATCACTTTCGACGTGCTTTTTCGCTATCTGCAACATCTCGGCTACAAGGTGCGTTACGTGCGCAATATCACCGACGTAGGTCATTTGGAAAACGACGCCGACAGCGGCGAAGACAAGATTGCCAAGAAGGCGCGTGTCGAACAGCTTGAACCGATGGAAGTTGTGCAATATTACCTGCTGCGCTATCAGGACGCAATGCGGGCGCTCAACGTGCTGCCGCCAAGCATCGAGCCGCACGCTTCGGGACATATCATCGAACAGATTGAGCTTGTCAGTCAGATTCTTGACAACGGCTATGCCTACGTCAGCGAAGGCTCGGTCTATTTCGACGTTGTGAAATACAACAACGACCATCGCTACGGCATACTTTCAAACCGTAATATCGACGATATGCTCAACACGACACGCGAGCTTGAAGGGCAGGACGAAAAACGCAATCCGCTTGATTTCGCCCTCTGGAAAAAGGCTCAACCCGAGCATATTATGCGCTGGTCATCGCCATGGAGCGACGGGTTCCCCGGCTGGCATTGCGAATGTACGGCTATGGGACGCAAATATCTCGGCGAGCATTTCGACATACACGGCGGCGGGATGGATCTGATTTTCCCGCATCACGAATGTGAAATAGCGCAAGCTGTGGCATCGCAGGGCAGCGATATAGTCCGCTACTGGATGCACAACAATATGATAACCGTCAACGGTCAAAAAATGGGCAAGTCGCTCGGCAATTTCATCACGCTCGAACAGTTTTTCACCGGCTCTCACCCGATGCTCACTCAGGCTTACGCGCCGATGACGATTCGTTTCTTTATCCTCCAAGCGCACTATCGCAGCACGGTCGATTTCAGCAACGAGGCTCTGCAAGCCGCCGGAAAAGGGCTGGAACGCCTGCTCGAAACCTTCGAGCGGCTCGGCAAACTGACGCCTTCTGCCGCTTCGACCGTCGATGTGAAAGGCTTGCGCCAACGCTGCGAAGAAGCGATGTGCGACGACCTGAATACGCCTGTCGTCATCTCGCATCTCTTTGACGCCGCAAAAGCGATAAACACCGTCAGCGACGGCAACGGCACGATTTCGGCAGCCGACCTCGACGAGCTGAAAGCCGTTTTTGCCCTTTTCATCGGAGATATTCTCGGACTGAAATCAGCCGACAGCGGCGGCGATGCCAAACGCGAAGAAGCCTATCGCAAAGCTGTTGATCTGCTGCTCAATATCCGACTGCAAGCCAAGCAAAACAAAGACTGGGCGACCTCGGACAGGATACGTAACGAGCTGACAGAATGTGGATTCACTGTAAAAGATACAAAAGACGGATTTGAATGGACAATATGAACGGAATAAAAGATTTTTTCAAAAACGACGCCTTCGCAGCCAATGCCGGCGTCGAACTGCTCGAAGCGGGCAACGGATATGCGCGTGCGCGTATGGAAATCAAGCCGATGCACCTCAACGGAGGCGGCGTATGTCAAGGCGGAGCTATCTTTACGCTGGCAGACCTCGCCTTTGCCGTCGCTTGCAACAGCCACGCAACGCTCACACTGTCAATTACTTCGGCTATTCAGATTTTCAAGTCCGAAAAGTCGGGATTCCTGTATGCCGAAGCGCGTGAGATTTACGACCATAAACGACTGTCGCACTGCGAAGTACGCATTACCAACGAACATGGCGACCTCGTCGCGACCTTCAACGGCACGGGCTATCGCAAAGACACCCCGCTGCCTTTCGAGCCTCTGAAATGATATTTAGTAACCCATATATATTAATGTATAGCAATGAGAAGTTTTGCAAGCGACAACAATTCGGGCGTTCATCCGCTGATAATGGATGCAGTAGTCAGCGCCAACCTCGACCATTCGGTAGGTTACGGCGACGACCCGTGGACAGTAACCGCCCTGCGTAAGTTAAAAGAGACCTTCGGCGAGACAGCCGAGCCGTTCATAGTGTTCAACGGAACGGGCGCCAACTCGGTAGCCCTGCAAGCCGCAGCCCGCTCGTTCAACAGCATAATATGCTCACAGACAGCCCATATCTATGTGGATGAATGTGGAGCGCCCGCGCGTCTTACCGGCGCAACAGTGATTGCCGTCCCGACCGCCGACGGCAAACTGACGCCCGACCTCATCCGTCCCCACCTCCATAATTTCGGCGTATGCCATCACTCCTGCCCGAAAGCCGTCTATATCTCGCAGGCAAGCGAACTGGGCACGATTTATACCATCGACGAGACGCACGCTATAGCCGACCTGCTGCATCAATACGATATGTACCTGCACGTTGACGGAGCACGGCTCGCCAACGCCTGCGCCGCCCTCGACTGCACGATGAAAGAACTGACTGTCGATGCGGGAGTGGACATTTTGAGCTTCGGGGGAACGAAAAACGGGATGATGACGGGCGAAGCAGTCATAGCGTTCCGCCCCGAACTGGCTGAAAACCTGCACTATTTTCGCAAACAGTCGGCTCAGCTCGCCTCGAAAATGCGCTACCTCTCAGCCCAGTTTATCCCCTACTTGGAGAACGACCTCTGGCTGCAAAACGCCGCTCACGCCAACCGTATGGCGGCTAAGCTCGTCGCCATACTGCAACAGTTCCCGCAAGTGAAACTGACGCAAAAACCTGAGACAAACCAGATTTTTTTCACTATGCCACCGAAGGCAGCCCGCAAGCTGGCAGAGAAATATTTTTTCTATTACTGGAACGAAGACGCCTGCGAAGTGCGGCTTGTAACGTCTTGGGATACAACTGACGACGACCTCGCCGGCTTGGAACGGGCGCTGACAGAGGCTATGGCTTGATTTTTCCATTTTTCCGTTAAACCGTTTTTAGAACAAGCAATCTGACATAGAACACAGATTTTTTTTGTCATTTTGCGCCGTAATTTTTGCACATAAAAAAAATGTTGCTTACCTTTGACGGCTGTAATCAACAAATATTAACAAGTAATTTCAATTTTTATGATTAAAAATGGTTTATGCAAATGGATTAGCAGAATTTTTATCTGCTTGACAATCACAATGTTATGGGGGGGGGCATTCGCCCAGACCACGTCGCGCATCAGCGGTACGGTAGTGGACGAAAACGGCGAAACCCTCATAGGAGTCAACGTGGTAGTAGTCGGCACGACGCAGGGAACGGTTACCGATATCGACGGTAATTTCTCGCTTCAGGCTGCCGAAGGCGCTACGCTGAGAATATCTATGGTGGGCTTTAAGACGCTCGATGTCAAAGCTCGCACGGGCGGTATGCGTATCATACTGTCTGAAGACACCGAACTGCTTGAAGAAGTGGTCGTTACCGGTTATGGCGTTACCAAAAAAGCGGCATTTACAGGTTCCGCACAGGTGATAGGTAACGACGTGGTAACCAAGAGGATAGATGCCAACGTCCTCAAATCGCTTGAAGGTGCAGTTACGGGTGTACAAGTCAACAATGGCACGGGACAGCCCGGCGCTTTCGCCTCAACGACCATCCGCGGTATAGGCTCGGCAAACTCCGGTACGGAGCCTCTGTTCGTCATCGACGGCATACCTATCTTCACCGATAAGGTTGGCGGCTGGACAGATATGGAAGTCAGCCCTATGGCAAACATCAATCCGAATGACATTGAGAGCATTACGGTGCTGAAAGACGCAACGGCAACGGCAATTTACGGCGCCCGCGCAGCTAACGGCGTAATCGTCATCTCGACAAAGAAAGGTAAAGCTGGCAAGACACGCTTCAACTTCAGCGCAAAATACGGCAAGACGTTTATCGCGCACGTACAGCCCGGCTATCGCATGGTAGGACTGGACAAGTACAAGGAGATCTGGACCGAAGGCTATATAAATTCGGGCGATGCCGAGACAAGAGAAGAAGCCTACGCCCTGCTGAAAGAAAATGCGCTCAACTGGTACGACACCGATATCGACGCCGTACCGAGCGTTGACTGGCTCGAGCTTGCTATGCAAACCGGTCGCGTACAGGAATATAACATCGACCTGCAAGGCGGCGGCGAGAACGAACGCCACTACGTCAGCCTCGGTTATTTCGAGAATCAAGGCTCGCTGATAGGTTCGGGTATGAAACGCTATACCGGACGCCTCAATCTCGAAGGCGAGTCGGGACGTATCGGATACGGCATCTCTATCAATGCGGGATTTTCCGATATCGACAATATCCCGAACAACAGCTCATATACGCATCCTATCGTGATGGTTTACGACAGCCGCCCGTTTGAACAGCCCATCCTGCCCGACGGCACCTACGGAATGTATCAAATCGGCTCGTACAATCTCGTTGCTCTGTACGACAAGGAAAAGGGCGACATCAAAAATCAAAAAAGCACGTCGGCGGTTATCAATCCGTTCTTCACCTACCGGATAGGTAAGGATTTTCTCTGGAAAACGAATGCGGGATTGAGCATCTTCGACCTGAACGAGTTCTATTACTACGGACCGTACAGTCCCGAATACGGACAAAACGGTATGAACGGCGAGAAAGTGTTGAACCGCTCGACTATCTACAACATTACCAACACATTGAGCTATAATCACACCTTCAATTCGGTGCATACGCTGAATGCTATGCTGGGACAGGAGGCGCAACGCTCGTCGCTGACAGGCGTCAAAGCCGAAGCCACCAATTATCCCTCCGACGCCGTGATTGAGCTTGTCAACGCCTCGACACCCAAAAACGCCGAGTCAACCAGCCGCGCAAGTACGCTGGCATCGTTCTTCTTCAATGGCGAATACGACTACAGCAGTAAATATTATTTCTCGACATCGTTCCGCTACGACGCATCCTCGCGCTTCGGTACGAACAACCGCTGGGCGCCCTTCTGGTCGGTCGGCGGTAAATACCGTATCTCGCAGGAAGAAGCTTTTCAAAGTACAAAGAGCTGGCTGTCAGACCTTACCGTTCGCGCAAGCTACGGTACGGTAGGTAATCAGGATATTTTCAGCTCGTATTATCCTTATCTTGGACTGTATAAGTTCGGATATCCATACAACTCCAATCCGGGAGCACGTCCGACGCAGATCTATTCGCCCGACCTGAAATGGGAAACGGTCAAGAAATTCGACGTCGGTTTGAACGCCGTCCTTTTCGACCGCCTCTCGCTCGAATTTGACTTCTACAACCAGCGCACTACGGATATGATTTTCGAGGTACCCCTGTCGCTGACTACCGGCTATTCCAATGTGCTTCAGAACATTGGCGAAATGGAAAATCAGGGCATTGAGTTTATGGTCAACCTCGCTGCCGTCAAGACCAAAGATTTCTCTTGGGACATCCGTCTGAACGGCACTGCCAACCGCAACAAAATCGTCGCTCTGGCTACCGACAAACCTATCGAAGGCACGTGGTACATACGCAAGGTCGGACTGCCCTACAACACGTTCTATCTGCAGAAATTTGCAGGCGTTGACACGGAGACAGGTCAAGCGCTGTTCTATGTTGACGAGACCTGTACGACGACGACAACCAGCATCAACGAAGCCAAACAGCAGAATGTAGGCTCGGCTGACCCGAAATTCTACGGCGGTATAGGCACATCGTTCGCTTACAAAGGTTTCGACCTCTCGCTCGACGGCTCGTTCTCGCTCGGCGGACACGTCTTTAACTCCGGCGCACGCTACGACCTGATGGCTGGACACTACGAACTCGGTCCCGTTGCCGAATATGTTTACGAACACCGCTGGAAACAGCCGGGCGATGTTACCGACATCCCGAAGTTTATAGCCGGCGGCAACAGCGATTTCGGCAAACGCCATTCGCGCTTCGTTTACAGCTCGTCGCACTTCCGTATGAAAGCAGTTAATTTCGGCTATACGATACCGAAAAGCCTAAGCAAAGCTCTCACCATCGACAATCTGAGAGTGTTCCTGACAGCCGATAACCTGTTTATCATCACGGCAAAAGATTTTCAGGGCTTCGACCCGCAAGCTACATCAGACGGCTATCAGCAATGGACTTATCCCATCCCGACAACCGTTCTGTTCGGATTAAATATTTCATTTTAACACTTTAAGATATGAAACGTATAATAAATAAAACAGTATCCGATATGAAAAAAATATATATCCTCTTAATCGCTCTGACAGGATTGACATTCGCCGCTTGCGACGACTTCCTGACCGAGCTGCCGACCGACTCTGTCGCCGACGACGTGGCGTTCAACGCGGCAACAGACTACTCGAACAACCTCAACGGTTTGTACAATGCCTTTGGCTCCTATGCGTTCTACGGACGTAATATCGTCTGCCTCGGCGATGCCGCCAGCGATGTCGCCTATCACGACAACAAATCCGGTAACTTTCAGGTGATGTCGATGTGGCAAATCACCGACACCGAGTCGGAAATGCGCTCTATGTGGGAATATGGCTACAAAGTTATCAACGGCGCCGCCAAAATCATCAAAGCCAGCCAGGAAGCCGATTTCCCCGAATCCGAAATGCTGATTGTTTATAAGGCAGTAGCACAGGCGTATGGTCTCAAAGCCGCCGCCGCCTTCGCGCTGACGAATATGTTTGCCCTGCCCTACAGCGAATCGACAAAAAGCTCGCTCGGCATAGTAAATGTTGACGACCCGATTGAAGCATTTCAGGAAATCAGCCGTAATACGCTTGAGCAGAATTACGAAATGATACTCTCCGACATCGCCAAAGCAAAAGAATATTTTGCAAAACCCGATGTGGACAATCCGGGCTATGCCTACATCAATCCCGTAGCTCTCGACGCGCTCGAAGCCAAGGTCAAACTCTATCGCAAAGACTATGCAGGCGCCATCACGGCAGCTACAGCAGCTATCAATGCACGCGGAGGCAGCCTTACGACTACTTCCGACGACTATGCGGCGATGTATCTTAACAACACGATCAATTCGGAAGATATCTTTGTCGTCGTCAAATCGGCTACCGACAACCCCGGCGCCGCTTCGCTCGGCACTATGTATCCGTTCTACGGACTGCATATCGAAGATGCTGTGCTGGCTGAATATTCCGAAACCGACATACGTATCGACCTGCTCACGGCAACCGGCAATCACGGCAAATACGCAGGTACGAGCGAAGGCTCCGACGCTCACAATATCCCCGTGCTGCGACTGCCCGAACTCTATCTGACATTGGCAGAGTCTTATGCTTACCAGAGCAATTACAAGTCGGCGAAAGAAAATCTCGTTACGCTGCTCTCGGCACGCGATCCCGAATTTGACGCTTCGTCAGTGAAAGAAGATGCGTCTATCATACCGATAATCCAGAATGCACGCAAGCTCGAACTCGTGCAGGAAGGTCATCGCCTGTTCGACGCTCGCCGCTGGGGACTGAAAATCGACGTCGTACACGGACGGTACAAGAACTTCGACCCGTCGCTGTTCTGCTATCCTATCCCGCAATACGAGATCAACGCCGGATTCGGTGTCGAACAGACCGCAGGTTGGGAACAATACTTACCTAAATAAATTCATTGTAAATGAGACCAAACGTATCATCAAAAATCATCGCAGCGGCGGCAGGGCTTATTCTTGTCGCCGCTACCGCCGGCGCGCAGCCTAAACCCGTAGCTTTCGATACCGAGCTGTCGTACTATATGCCGAAAGAGTGGAAATACACCCTGAAGCAGGATGTCCCGACACCGAAAGCGGCGCTGGGCTTCGAGCTTGGCGAACAGCACGTCGAATGGCTGCAGGTCGTCGATTATATGAAGACGCTTGCCGCCGTATCGCCGCGTATCACCGTCAAGGAATACGGACGCACTTTCGAGCAGCGCCCGTTTATCTGCGTAACCATCACCTCGCCTAAGAACCAGCAGAATATCGACGCGCTTAAAACTGCGCACGCTTCGCTGGCTGACCCCGAAGCCTCGTCGAAGCTCGACCTCAAGACGCTGCCCGCCGTCGCTAACCTGATGTTCAGCATCCACGGCAACGAAGCATCGGGCGTGAACTCCTCCATCGGCTTTGTCTATTTCTTTGCAGCCGCCGAAGGTGCGGAAATCGACGAGCTGCTCGACAAAGTGATCATCAACGTCATCCCCGGTCAGAACCCCGACGGCATCACCCGCTTCGCGACATGGGCTAACAGCAACAAAAGCCGTCCCGACGTCTCCGACCCTATGACGCGCGAACTGAACGAGCCATGGCCCGGCGGACGTACCAACCACTACTGGCACGATATGAACCGCGACTGGATACCCGTCCAAATGCCCGAAATGAAGTGCATAATGAAGATCTATCAGGAATGGATGCCCAATACCGTAGGCGATTTCCACGAGATGGGCAGCAGCACGACCTTCTTCCTCGAACCGTCCGACCCCGTTTGCTACTATCCCTTCATCCCCGAAGAGAACAAGCAACTGACGGCGCAGGTGTCGAACTACAATATGAAGGCTCTCGACCGCATAGGCTCGCTCTATCTCTCGAAAGATATGTTCGACAGCTACTACCTCGGCACGGGCGATGTCTATGGCGATGCGCTCGGCTCAATAGCTATGCTGTTTGAACAGGCTACCTCGCGCGGAAACATACAGAAGACCGACAACGGACTGCTCAAGTTCCCGTTCACCATACGCAACCAGATAACCTGCGCATTCGGCACCGTGAAGGCATCGTACGAGATGCGCGAGACGCTCAACGACTATATGCGCCGCTTCTGCAACGACCGCTATAAAGAAGCAGGCGCCGTGCCCGAAAAAGCTTACGTATTCGACGGCAACGGCTCCGAAGCTATCAGTTTCCATTTCATCGAACTGCTTCAGGCTCACGGCATCAGCGTATCGAAACTTGCAAAAAATATCACCCTCGACGGACACGAATATGCAAAAGAAAATGCCTATATCGTGCCCGTACAGCAACGCAACTCTATGATACTGCGCTCGCTGTTCGAGAGCACTAAGACGTTCAAAGACAGTCTGTTTTACGACGTTTCGACATGGAATATGGCAGAAGCGTTCAACCTCAACTGTGCACCCGTAAAAACAGCCCTGAGCGGACTGACGGGCGAGGTCGTCGTCAAACCCGAATTTAAGAAAGGCGTCGTCAAAGGCGGACAGAGCGATTACGCCTACCTCTTCGACAATCGCGAATACTATGCGCCGCTGTTTGTCAAATCGCTGCAGGAAGCCGGACTGATGGTCAAGGCTTCGGGACGCGGAGCTAAATCAGCCGACGGCACAGTATCGTACGGACCGGGTATGTTTGTCCTGCCCGTCGCCAACCAGAAACTGAGCGCAAAGGATATCTACGACAAGGTAGTGAAACTGTCGGAAGAGACGGGCGTCAATGTGCAGTCGATACCCTACGGACAGATGACCGACTTCGACCTCGGACACGACGCGACGCTGACCCTCAAAGAGCCGAAAGTGGCGCTGCTGACCGGACAGGCATTGAGCACCGGCGAAGTTGGCTCGATATGGCTGCTGCTTAACTATCGCTTCCGTATGAAACCCACGCTCATCGACCCCGCGTCGATTATGCGTGCCAACCTCAACGAATACAATGTCATCATCATACCGTCGGGACGCGGAGTGCCTGTTACCGGCGCCGCCGGAACGAAACTCGCCGACTGGGTACGTGCCGGAGGAACGCTTATCGCTACAGGCGCTTCGTGGCGCGTAATAAATGACCTCAAGCTTGCCGAACTGAAAGAAAAGAAACTCTTTCACGCCGACTCCGCCGTCTATGTCGCCTACAACCAACGCGCCGACCGCGCAGCGATGTACGACATCCCCGGCTCACATCTGCGAGTGCGTATCGACCCGACACACCCGCTCGCATGGGGATATACAAAATCGACTTTGCCCGTTGTGAAAGCCAATACGATAGCGTTCGAGATGCCAAAAGAAGCTAACCTCGCACCCATCGTGTATGACAAAAACCCGCAACTGTCGGGCTTCCTCCGCAAAGAACACAGCAAAGAACTCGAAGATACGCCCGCAGCATTGTGCGGTCGCGTCGGCAGCGGACATTTTATCTATTTCGCCGACGACCTCACCTTCCGCTCATACTGGTATGGCGGTGTACGTATGTTTATGAATGCTGTTTTCTTCGGACAAGTAATAAGATAAGAACTTCATTTCTCTCACTTTTTTTATGCGGCGGCGCAGTTCCATCCCTTTCTGCGTTGCCGCATTTTAGGGCACCTCTAAAAATAAAAAGCACGAAAAAAAGTGTCATAATATTTTGATAATCAGATGATTATTTGTATCTTTGCAGATAATTTAAATCATCAAAAATATGTCAACGCAATATCGT
>JAISTS010000041.1 GCA_031272455.1 Tannerella sp.
GCGAAGCCCTACAAACCGGTTGGGGAGTGGAACAGGTTGCTGTTAGTGGTTGACGGCAACCGTGTGACTCAACTGATTAACGGTATTGAAACAGCGTCTTACGAAAAATATTCCGAAGACTGGCAGAAGAGGCGCGACGCGGGCAAATGGGCGAAGTACCCCGATTACGGCAAATTCGACGAAGGGAACATCTCGCTTCAAAACCATGGGACGAAGTTGTGGTACAGAAACGTTAAACTGAAAGAGTTATGATTTTAGATTTTAGATTTTAGATTTTAGATTTTAGATTTTAGATTTTTGATTTTAGATTTTTGATTTTAGATTTTTGATTTTAGATTTCTGACACGAAGGCACGACGTTACGAAGACAGAACGATTTTTTTTCGTTCAAATCATCAAATCATCAAATCATCAAATCATCAAATCATCAAATTATCAAATCATCAAATTATCAAATCATCAAATTATCAAACTTCGTGCCTTCTTGACTTCATGTCTTCGTGTTAAAAAAAATATAAACGAGATGAGAACAAACTATTCACGTCGGGACTTTTTGAAGACGACGGCAGTAACGGCGGCGGGGCTGACTATTGTGCCGTCGCATGTAGTGAGCGGAATGGGGCATGTGGCTCCGAGTGATAAACTGAACATCGCGGGCATTGGCGTCGGCGGTAAGGGACATGCCAACTTGGGCGGTATGAAGACGGAAAACATTGTGGCACTGTGCGATGTGGACTGGAAGTACGCCGAGAAAGCGTTCACCTCGTTCCCCAATGCCAAGCGCTACAAAGATTGGCGCGTGATGTTCGACGAGATGGGCAAAGACATTGACGCAGTGCTTGTTGCGACTGCCGACCATACTCACGGCATCATCGCTTCGACGGCAATAACGCTCGGCAAGCACGTCTATTGCCAGAAGCCCCTGACACATTCGATATACGAGAGCCGTCTGCTGACGCGCCTTGCAGCCAAATACGGCGTAGCCACGCAGATGGGCAATCAGGCAAACTCCGGCGACGGCGTACGTACCGTTTGTGAATGGCTCTGGAACGGCGAGATAGGCGAGGTGCGCGAGGTGCACGCATGGACAGACCGTCCACTGTGGCCCCAAGGGCTTGAACGTCCGCAAAAAACGATGAAAATACCTAAAACGCTGGACTGGGATTTGTTTATCGGACCGGCGCCTATGCGACCCTATCACAGCATCTATCATCCGTGGAACTGGCGCGGGTGGTGGGATTTCGGCACCGGCGCTTTCGGCGATATGGCATGCCACGTTTTAGACCCTGTCTTTCAGGCGCTTAAACTCGGCTATCCTACAAAGATACAGGGAAGTTCATCGCCTGTTAACAACGAATCTGCCCCGCAATCGGAGAAGGTGGAATTTTCATTTCCTGAGCGCGAGAACCTGCCGCACCTTTCATTGCCTGCGGTCAAGGTAAACTGGTACGACGGCGGTTTGCTGCCAAATCGCCCCGACAACCTGCCCGAAGGTCTCGACTTGATGAGCGACGGTCTTGGCGGCACATTGTTCATCGGCTCGAAAGACAGCCTCTATGCCGAGTGTGGCGGCTTTAAACCGCGTCTGCTTTCGGGGCGCGTCCCCAACGTGCCGCAGACACTGCGACGTATTCCGGGTATGATAGATTATATCGACGGACCGCACGAGCAGGACTGGATACGTGCCTGCAAGGAATCGCCCGCCAATCGCGTGCAGCCGACGAGCAACTTCGCCTATTCCGGTCCTTTCGCCGAGATGGTACTGCTCGGAGTGTTAGCTATTCGTCTTCAGGGACTTAACAAAGCGTTGCTGTGGGATGGCGAGAATATGAAGTTTACCAATATATCCCCGACGGAAGAACTGAAAATCTTCTCCGGTAATAAGGTTACTGTCATAGACGGACATCCGACTGATACAGACGAATATCAGACAATAAACGCATTAGAAGCTGCAAGTGAGTATATCCGGCATACTTATCGCGATGGATGGGCGCTGTCGGAGATGCCGTAAGTGGGTGAGGGTTAAGAATTGAGAATTGAGAATTAAAAATTAAGAGTTAAAAATTTAGATAAAAAATAAAAGATTATGAACAGACGAGATTTTATTGGGAAAAGTGCATTTATGGCTGCAGCCTGTTATTATGGAATGAACATAACGGCTTGTGCAGCAGGTCAAAAGAGTAAAAACAGGATAGGTCTTCAGCTTTACAGCGTAAAAGACCATCTGCCCGGCGATTTCAGGGGTACGCTCCAGAAGGTTGCCGATATGGGCTATCATTATGCCGAAGCATACGGCTACAATGGCACGTTCATCGGTAAGTCGTTGAAAGAGACGAGCGATGTTTTGAAAGAACTTGGGATGGAGTTGTCGGGAACGCACAGCGGAACGCCGTTGCTACCTCCTGATGTTCAGGCATCTGAATGGGATTATTGGCGCAAAGGAGCCGCAGAAATGAAAGAAGCCGGCGGCAAATACCTTGTGCAGTCGTGGCTTCCGGCGCAGAATATTGACGAGTTGAAGCAGCTTGCCGAGCAGTTTAACAAAGTAGGCGAGATTTGCAAAAGCAGCGGCATCCGATTCGGGTATCACAACCACAACGCCGAGTTCAAAGAGATGGACGGGCATATCATTCTCGACTACCTGCTCCAAAACACCGATCCCACGCTGGTATTTTTCCAGATGGATATGGGGCACGTGGTCAACGGCGGCGGCGACATCATTTCCTATTTCAACAAATATCCGGGCAGGTTTGTGAGCTGGCATGCATCCGATTTCAAACGCGGACAGGGCTATTGCGAAGTGGGCAAAGGCGATGTCCCGTACGAAGAGATGTTTAAGCTGGCGGCTCAGTCGGGTCTTGAAGACCTGACGGTTGAGCAGGAAACTGAGGGCGACATCTTCGCTTCGTGCAAAAACGATTTCGATTATCTTATCAAGTTCCCTTGGACAAAGCAATAAATGACTGCAAAAGAACGATTTGATTTAACAGTCAACCATCGGCAGCCCGACAAGATGGTTGTCGATTTTGGAGGCACAGCAGTAACGGGATTACATGTTCTGGCGATAGAAAATCTTCGCAAATATTACGGATTGGAGTATAAACCTGTCTGTGTATCAGATGGTTACCAGATGCTTGGCGAAGTTGATGAGGACTTGCAGGCGATAATCGGCGCGGACACTATTCAGGCAAAAGGACGCACTACCTTTGTCGGAGTAGCTAACTGTCCGCCTCTCAAGGAGTTTGCCACTCCTTGGGGGCAGGTTGTGCTTGTGCCTGAGGGCTTTAATACGACCACCGAACCGAATGGCGATGTGCTGGCTTATCCTCAGGGCGACATTTCGGCGCAGGCGTCGGGACGTATGCCTTCGGGCGGTTTTTTCTTCGATGCCATCATACGCCAAAAGCCTTTTGATGAGGAAGATATCGATCCGGCTGACAATCTGGAAGAATACGGACCGATTGAGGATGACGATCTGGCATACTGGAAAGAGGAGTCGCGTCGGGCGCGAGCGTCGGGAAAAGTGGTAATCGCCAATCTCGGTGGCACGGCTTTAGGCGATATCGCCCATATACCCGGCATTAAGCTGAAAGAGCCGAAAGGCATACGCGACATAGCCGAATGGTATATGAGCATCGTTATGCGTACCGATTTTGTCAAGACGATTTTCGACCGTCAGTCGGAGCTTGCCGTCGAGAACCTGCGGCGGCTCTACGAAGCGATAGGCGACAATATTGACGTCGTTTATGTCTGCGGAACGGATTTTGGCACTCAGGATTCGACATTCTGTGCGCCCGAACAGTTTGATGACATCTGGATGCCTTACTATCAGCGTATTAACAGATGGATTCACGAAAATACGCCTTGGAAGACATTCAAACATTCCTGCGGCGCTGTAGAAGGGTTTATGACGCGCTTTATTGATGCCGGTTTCGATATCATCAACCCCGTGCAAATCAACGCAAAAGGTATGGATCCCGTGCATCTTAAGAAAACTTACGGCAAAGACCTCGTTTTCTGGGGCGGAGGCGTTGACACACAGAAAGTTTTGCCTTATGGCACGCCCTCGCAAGTGCGCGAAGAGGTATTGCGTCTGTGCGATGTTTTTGCGTCCGACGGCGGTTTTGTGTTTGCCACAGTACATAATGTGCAGGCAAACGTGCCGACCGAAAATCTTGTAGCGATGTTTGAGGCATTAAACGAAGTACGAAAATAAATAAGATAAACAAATGAAAACCATTGCAATAGGAATTGATTTGGGCGCTACGCGGATAAAAGCCGTAGCTATCGACGACGAAGGTAAGCTCCTTCACAGCCACTACGAACCAACTAACGACGGCGACGACGCAGTGTGGAAAGGCGCTGTGAAAAAGGCGGTAGTCGAGATGCAGGAAAAGTTCGATAATCAGGATGTTGTAGTCGGCATTTCGGCGCCCGGACTGCCCAACGAAACTAACACGGCAATAGCATTTATGCCCGGACGGCTTCAGGGATTGGAATATTTCGCTTGGTCTGATTATCTTGGCGTTAAGACCTTTGTCCTGAACGATGCTATCTCGGCTATGCTTGCCGAGGCGCGTTTCGGAGCGGCAAAAGGCGGCAGAAATGTTGTTATGCTCACGCTCGGAACGGGTGTGGGTGGCGCTATCCTGATCGAAGGCAAGCCCTATCAAGGCTCGTTTCGCAAAGCCGGACATATCGGGCATATCACCGTTGACAGCGCCGGAGAGCCGGATATCACAGGTATGCCCGGCAGTCTCGAAGATGCTATAGGCAACTGTACAATCGAAAAACGCACGCTCGGACGATTTCATTCCACCGAACAGTTGGTCGAAGCCCACCGCAAAGGCGATTTTTTCGCTACTGAAGTATGGCTGACGTCTATACGTAAGCTGGCTGCAGGTCTGGCGTCGATTACCAATGTGCTGTCGCCCGAAACCATCATACTTGGCGGAGGCATCACGGAGGCGGGCGACGACCTCTTCCGACCCTTAGAGGCATATATGGATTTGTTTGAATGGAGGGCAGGAGGCAACAAAGCGGCAATTGTCAAGGCGCAGTATGGCGATCTGGCAGGCGCTACCGGTGCGGCTTGCTTCGCCAAAGAAAACGTAAAACAATAATTAATAACAGAATAAAACAATAAAATCAATGGATACTGAAATATTACAGAGAATAGCAGAACTGACTGAAACAGGGAAAATTAACAAAAAGCTGAACAAAGGAGAAGTCGGCGTTGACGAGTTAACGAAACAGGCGCTCGATGAAGGCATCGAACCCGCCACAGTATTGGACGCGCTGGTGAAGGGCATGAGCATTATCGGCGAAAAATTTGCGCAGGGCAAGGCATTTGTGCCTCAAATGTTGATCTCTGCAAGGGCTATGAGCGCAGGTATGGCTCACCTGAAACCCTTCTTCTCGTCGGGAGAGGTCAAGCGCAAAGGTACTTTCGTGATAGGCACCGTCTATGGCGACCTGCACGACATCGGCAAGAACCTCGTAGCCATGATGGTAGAAGGTTCGGGCTGGGAGGTGATAGACCTCGGCGTGGACGTCAAGCCGGAGAAGTTTATCGACGCAGTAACGGCGCATCCGGGCAGTATCATAGGGCTGTCGGCGCTGCTGACCACCACGATGGGCAATATGGAGAGCATCGTCAAAGCCGTCCGCGAGAAAGTACCCGACGCGCGCGTCATCATCGGCGGCGCGCCTGTATCACAGAGTTTTGCCGACAAAATCGGCGCTAACGGCTATTCGTCCAACCCGCAAGGCGCGGTAGAGTTACTTAACAGGTTAGTTGCATGAAGTTCAAGGAATTAACTTACAAGACGCCCGAAGAACTGCTCTTCGGGCAGGCAAAGTATCCGGTAACGACCCGTCGCGGCTTAGTGATAGGCGGCGGTACGGTCTATCCGGAACTCAACTTCACACTGCCGCCGATGACTATCAGCGCCGAGACCTTCCCCGAAGTGCGCGAACATTACCGCAGCATCATCGCCGACGCCTGCGAGCATGCGCAGCACCTCTATTCCAACGGCGTCATCTTCGAGTTTGAGACACTGCTCGAAATGACGCAGAACCCCGCGTATGGCATTGAGTTGGTGCAGATTATGAACGACATCTGCGAGGAGAACTTCGTGAAGCACGGCTTCAAGAGCGAGATACGGTTGACGCCCAACGACCTGCGCGAGTTCGACCGTCCGCCGCTCTGCCGCACCTCTAAATACCTTGAGGCTATGTGGGAACTGTTCGACAAAGGCTCGCAAGCGGGCGGCGACCTGCTCTCTATCGAAAGCACCGGCGGCAAGGAGGTACACGACGACGCACTGATGCTCTGCGACATAAAGCAGGTGGTCTTTGCGCTGGCAGTGCTTGGCGTGCGCGACATGAAGATGCTATGGCAGAAGATTGTAGCGATAGCGAAGAAGAACGGACGTCATGCGGGCGGCGACACTGCCTGCGGCTTCGGCAATACCGCTATGGTGCTTGCAGAGAAGGGTTTCATCCCCAGAACGTTTGCCGCTCTTGTGCGCGTCATCTCGGCTGTGCGCACTATTGTAGCCATCGAGGAAGGCGCCGTAGGACCCGACAAAGACTGCGGCTACGAGGGACCCTACCTGAAAGCCATCACCGGCACGCCTATCTCTATGGAAGGCAAGGCGTCGGCATGCGCCCATTTCAGTCCGCTGGGCAATATAGCCGCCTGCTGCTGCGACCTGTGGAGCAACGAATCGGTGCAGAACGTCAAACTGCTCTCCGGCATGGCGCCCACCGTCAGCCTCGAACAGTTGGAATATGACGCCCGCCTGCTCAATCAGTCGCTCAAAGCCGGTAAGCCGACCGCTCAAATGCTGCAGTCGCTGCTCTCCGATTCCGACAAGTACCTTGACCCGCAGGCGCTGATACTCACTCCGACTAATGTCATCGCCATTGCAGGCGAGATGGTGAAAGGCGAAAACTATATCGACGCCGCTCTGAAAGCCGCCAACAAAGCGCTTGACATCATCGAGGAAGCCACCGCCACCGGTCAGTTGCAACTCTCCGAGATAGAGCAGCCATGGACAGACATGCTGCGCGCCGCCCTGACAGAGATACCGACAGACGAGAGCGCCTTCGTGGAAGAGATGCTGCCTGTCTGCGGCGACAAGTTTATACCCGCCGAATATGGACTTTGAAGCTATCTCGTTCGACGCTCTCAATATCACTAACGATGTGATATATAAAGATATGGGCTATGGTAACAGCATCCCCGACGAAGAAGTAAGTACGCTTGTAAGCGCCCTGTTGCAAGAAATCCCCGAACATACCGCACCTCGGTTCACCTTCAAACTTTTCGAGGGCGAAACGGGCGACGATGCCGTTTATTTGGATAATGGCGTTGTGCTGCAGGTCAACAGCATTTTAGCCTCTTTGCTGAAAAATGCGGAGATTTTCGCCATCTTTGCAGCAACGGCAGGAACTCCTTTCCAGCAATATCAGGACAGGCTAAAGCAGGAAGGCGACTTGCTCAAAACCTACGTTGCCGACGCCATAGGCAATTGCATAGCCGAAGGCACAGGCGACTGTATGGAAACGCACCTTATTGCACAAACATCTGATTATAAGCATACTAAACGCTTCAGTCCGGGCTATTGCGGATGGCATCTGACCGGTCAGCGCGAGCTGTTCGGTCTGCTTGGCGGCTCGCCCTGCGGCATCAGCCTGTCGGACGTATGCCTAATGACCCCGATAAAATCCATCAGTGGCATAATCGGAATAGGGCGCGACGTTACAGAAGGCATCTACGGCTGCCGCTATTGCGAATTAAAAACCTGCTATAAACGAAAACAATAGTAAAAAATACTTGTTTTTGAAATATTTTTGTTATTTTTGCCGCAATTAATCAAGGGAAAGCCGATGCCCTAAAGGAAGTAGGCTAACATGCTAATTAGTTGAATATGAGAAGGAATAATTTAACAAAGATTGCTATGGCATTTGTGATGAGCGCCTGTTTGACAGTGTCGGCGTTCGCGCAAAGCGAGTTAGGAAAGAGCGATATAGTTGTAAATGTGGGACTTGGCATTCCGGCTTATCTTGACGGAATGAGGATGCCGCTGTTGACCAGTTCGTTCGAGATCGGTATCGTTGACGGGCTGCTCAACGACAAGGCGTCGATAGGCGTCGGAGGCTCGCTCGGAATAACGCAAAACAGGGAAAGTTTTCTGGGATTGCACAAAGACCATACCCACGTTATTGTCGGTGGGCGCGGAGCGTTTCACTATGCGCCGACGTACGGGCTTGATACTTACGCCGGTATGATGCTTGGCTATGATTATGTCAGCCCCTCAGCTTCCTATTACATAAATCCCGACTACGAAAGCCGTTTTGCATCGCATTGGTTTATCGGCATACGCTACTATTTTATGAGCAATATTGCCGTTTATGGCGAAGCGGGATATGGCGTTATAGCTCCGATAGAAGCAGGTATAGCGTTCAGGTTCTGACGGTTACGGGCGTTTAATCGAAGTAAGCCGGAGCTTGCGGGTCGCGGCGCAGCTTGTCCATCAGCAGGATTTGTTCGGGCAGGATGCGGTCGGACGACAACGGAGGCAGTTCGTCGAGCGCAAAAAAACCGTTGTCGAGGATGTCAAACGCCTTTGCAAGTTCGCCTCCCGTCGGTTCGCACAGGATAAATAGCTTGTAAATATAGAATGGACTTGCGGGGTGGTTATGGCATCGTTTATCCATCACGGCAAGCAGACGCACGGCTCTAACGTCGAGACCAGTCTCCTCTTTTGTCTCCTTAACTGCCACTTCCTTAGGCGAATAGCCCACATCAGCCCAGCCGCCGGGCAGCGACCAGCGACCATCGACACGCTCGCGAACAAGCAGCACCTCGCCGCTCTCGTTGAACACGACCGAGCGGACATCAACTTTTGGAGTAATATATTCTTTAACAGGCAGATAGCACGCTGCAATCTCATCTGTGCCGATGCCGCTGACGATCGACGTTATGCTGTCGCCGATAGCAATCAATTCGTGGCAACGGTCTATCTCATAGTCGTTTTTTGAATAGCATAAGGCGGTCTGCGACAGCGCCCTGACGCGCTGCGCAAGGATGATCAGTTCTTGTCCTTTATCCATAAAAAATCATTATTGTTTCAGAAAATAAACGTTAAATTCGGTTGCTAATTGCATTGTCGTAGTTAAAGCGCGTCTTTTTTTACAGCGTCGCGAAACTGTATCCCTGCTCCTGCAGCCATTCTATAGCTTGCGGAAGGGCTGTGCGGACGCGCGGTTCGGCTTTGAGCGAGTCGTGAAAAACGATTATCGAGCCGTTGCGGGTATAGCGTTTGATGACATTTACAACGCCTTTGGCTGTCATGTGCGGGCTGTAGTCGCGCGTTACGACGTCCCACATTATGATACGATACCGTTTGCTGATGTTGTACAGCTGCGGAAAGCGCATGTGTCCGTGCGGCGGGCGAAACAGGTCGCTGTGTATCAGCTCAGCCGCCTTGTCAACATTGGCAATATAAACATCTGACGGAGTGTGAGTTGCCTTGATATGGTTGTAGGTGTGATTGCCTGTTTTATGCCCGCGTGCGAGTATCATTTCGTATATCTCCGGATAGCGGGCTACATTTTCGCCCACGCAGAAGAATGTCGCTTTGACGCCATAGCGGTCGAGCGTGTCAAGCGTCCAAGGCGTCATTTCGGGTATCGGTCCGTCGTCGAACGTCAGATACACGCACTTCTCCTTCTTCGGCAATCGCCATATCCCCCCAAAAAGCGCCCGGTATAGCCGGGGCGGCTGTTCAATCAGCATCTTGACTTAAAACTTATTGAGCCGATTGTCTGCTACTTGTATATGCCATACGGTACTCGTTATATTCTTCGCGGAACGGCTTGCCATAATGCTCATTATGGCGCATACCGACTGAGAGCACACTCTGTACGACACTAAGGTGCAGTTCGAGATCGCGCTGAATTTTCAACTGTTTGTCGTTCGGGAAGCGGAACATCCAGCGAATGGCTCGCATCGAATGGTCTGCTATGGCATTGAGCAGCTGCTCGGCTTTCTCCTGTTGGTTAAGCTGTACGTACATATCAGCCATCGAGAGGGCGCTGTAGTCGAGAGGCACATTTTCAAATGGCAACACTTCCATACCCTTGTCGAGCACTGCTATGGCTTTTTCGTCCTGTCCCTCGGCATGCAGAGCCGAAGCCAGTTCGCTGAACAGCACCGTGCGGTAGCTCTTGCACATACGCATCACCGTCTCGTCGATATATAGACCGGGTTTCTCAATGCCGCCCCAACGGAATTTGTTCATCACGTTGTCGTACATCTTTTCGGTGTTGATCGGGCTTTCGTTATGCGCATTTATAGGCACGATACGGTAAGCCAGACCCGTCTTTTGCAGATAGTTGTCGAGCTTGACAAACTGGTCGGGACTGACCGTAATGGCATAATACATAGGACGTTTCCAGTTGTTCGTATTCAGCATATCGAGTATGGTGATAGCTTCCTTGCCGATGGCTGTCTTGCCCGACAGGTCGATAAGCATCTCTTTCAGGATACGCCCCGTGTCAACGGGATTAAGTACATTATTTGCAATAACGGCTTCAGTATCAACCTTATATAAAATCTTTTCCGAAGGGATATAGTCCACATCGCCTGCATAACCGCGGATACGTTTATATTTCGGGTCTTCGCTTTCGACAAAGGTCAGCGCCGTTTGCAGGTCAACCTGCGGCACGCTGTTGAAGATATAAGCGTGGTCGCGCGTACCCTGTACATATTGACGGCGTGTCCACGTTATCGGCAGCGGGTCGGATGTATAAGCCTGACGTTTCATCTGGTCGGTGTACCAGTCGGTTTGCAGATAGCTGGTGTTGCACACGCGCACGTCGGTACGCACTCCTTCGACCTCCTGGGCATACCAGAGCGGGAAAGTGTCGTTGTCGCCGTTAGTAAAGATGATAGCGTCGGGTTCGCACGAATTGAGGTAGTTCGACCCGAAATCGCGTGCTATATAGCGTCCTGAGCGGTCGTGGTCGTCCCAGTTTTGCGATACCATTATATAAGGCACATACAGGCAGACGATCGACGCGACGATGCCCGAAATGAGCGCCGGCGCTTTGGCGTAGCGCTCAAGCAGATAAGCCACTCCCGCGACGCCCAGCCCAATCCAGATACAGAAGGCATAGAACGAGCCGGCATAAGCATAATCGCGTTCGCGAGGCTGAAGAGGTGTCTGGTTGAGATACAGCACAATAGCTATGCCGGTCATAAAGAACAGCAGCGCCGTGATCCAGAAACTCTGCATACCTTTCTTACCGCTGATAAGCTGGAAGGCGATGCCGAGCAGACCGAGCAGCAGCGGCAGCATAAAATAGACATTATGTCCTTTGTTGTTGACGATGTCGTAGCTCATATCGTCCTGCGGTCCGAGGCGCATCTCGTCGATAAACTTGATGCCGGTGATGAAATTGCCGTTCAGCAGGTCGCCATTGTGTCCCTGAATATCGTTTTGCCGTCCGGAGAAATTCCACATAAAATATCTCCAGTACATATAGTTAAGCTGATACGAGATAAAGAAACGGATGTTCTCGGCGAAGGTGGGTTTGATGACCGTAACCGTTTCGCCCATACGACGGAAGTTGACTTTTTCGCCCGTGATATTTGCCCAGCTCTTATAGCCGTTGATATGGTTGGGGTCGGAGCTGTACATACGCGGGAAGAGCATCAGCGTCTCGTCAGCCATAGCATATTTCGGGATGCGCGTCGAGACGTAGTAGTGGTCTTTTTCTTTCGGGTCGGATTTGATGACGCGGCTCCAGTTGGCTTTGCCTTCGCCTTTCGTTACGGGCGTGCCGTCGTTGTTGCGTTTGATTTCCGACACGTAGGTATTGCCGTAGATCAGCGGCGTCTCGCCATACTGTTCGCGGGCGAGATAGGTGCCAAGAGTGAAGATATCGCTCGGCTTATTCTGGTTCATCGGCGTGTCGGCGGTCGAACGGATCAGTATCAGCGCAAACGACGAATAGCCGATAGCAATAACCATCAGCGAGGTGAGCGTCGTGTTCAATAGCTTGATATTGAGCTTCTTATAATAGAACATCGCAATAGTAAGCGCGATAATCAGTACGATACCAAGCAGATAGCCGCTGCCGATAAACGGTATGCCGAGCAGGACGACCGACAGGATAAACGAGATACGCAGCCGCGTGGGATGGATCTCGTCGCGCGTCGTCTCCCAGATAGCCCAGGCAAGCGTCGCCGCAACAGCTATGACAAAGACATAAACACCTGTGTTATATGGCATTCCGAACACATTGACAAACAGCAGCTCGAACAGTCCGCAGACCTCGACCAGCCCCTGTACAACGCCGTAGAGCATCAGCGCTACGATGACAAACGAGATGCCTATCGCTATCAGGACACCCTTCGTCGTCGGGTTCGGGAATTTCTTGTAGTAATAAACCAGCACGATGGCAGGGATACAAAGCAGGTTGAGCAGGTGGACGCCGATGCTCAGTCCCATAAAATATGCTATCAGCACTATCCAGCGGTCGGCGTGAGGCTGGTCGGCAACTTCTTCCCACTTGAGTATCAGCCAGAAAACCACAGCCGTGAACAGCGACGAGAAAGCGTAAACTTCGCCTTCGACAGCGCTGAACCAGAACGTGTCGCTCCAAGTATAAGCCAACGCGCCAACGACGCCGCAGCCCATAATAATTATTGTACGCGCGAGGGTAAGCTCTTTATCGCCGTCCTTGAGCAGGATACGACGCGCCAGATGAGTGATGCTCCAAAACAGGAACAGGATCGTCAGGGCGCTGAACAGCGCCGACATCGAATTGACCATCTTGGCTACTGTCGCCGTGCTCGACGCAAACTGCGTGAAAAGGTTGGCGACAAGCATAAAAATCGGCGCTCCGGGCGGGTGCCCCACTTCGAGCTTGAACGCCGAAAGAATAAACTCGCCGCAGTCCCAGAAACTTGCCGACGACTCGATAGTCATCAGATACGTATAGGAGGCTATAACAAAGATAATCCATCCTAATACATTGTTAATCAGCTTATATTGTTTCATCTTAGTTGATTTTTCTTTAATTTCAACCCCGCAAAGGTAGTAAATAATAATAAAATAACGGCTTTTTTTCGGCTATATTGTTTTTTGTACCCTTCAAAGGGTATATTTAAAATTTTAACATAATTACGGTTAAAATAATTTCAAAATATTGCGCGAAATAAAAAAAACATTAATAAATTTGCTGCGACTTTTCTATATCAGGATAATGAATTAATAAATATAATATATTAACAATGAAGAAGTTACTATTTTCGATTCTAATTACAGCGCTGAGTATCAGTGCTTTCGCTCAGGATAGCGAATACTGGTTTGCAGCGCCCGACGTGGCAAGCACACATGTCGGCGACCCTGTGTTCTTTATGGTTTCCAATCCGGATACGATCAATAGTATAACCGTAACAATTGACCTTTACGCCGGATCCACTCCAAATCCCGCCCGAACTTTTACCAGTTCTATCCCGGCTGGCGGTACGTGGCAGAAATGGTTAGGGAGTGGATACCCCGATGCGTTGAGCTGGGTAGAAAACCCATACGGCAGTGCAGGAACAACGACCAATTACGGCATACATATATATGCTTCCGGTCCTACACCCAACGCGCTATTCCTTGCGTATTATATGGTTACCAACGTTCCGGGCACATCAAGTCAGAAAGACCTCTTTTCGCTTAAAGGAAAGCCTGCGCTTGGCACCAAGTTCTATACGCCGTTTATGGAAAAATCAGATAATTATTTTTTGCATACCACTTATGCCTCAATTACCGGAGAGCAGATTGATATCGTGGCTACGGAAAACAATACTCAGGTTACGATAAGCGCACCCCGATCATACGTAGGTGGTACTTTAAGCGGAGGAAAATATACAAGCACGCACACGCTGAACAGAGGGCAGACGCTGAAAATTGCGGAGCCAATAGACGGCAACCAAAATACTGGTGGTAATCTTGCAGGAACATTAGTAACGTCCACTAAACCAATAGCTGTTACTATAGCGGAAGACTGTGTATGGAACGCAGGAGCAGGCGACTTGATTGGCGACCAGATTATCCCTGTCGAACTGACAGGAACCAAATATGTAGTTGTTGCCGGAGAAGCGAAAACAGCAAGCAACAGCGCTTATCTGCCGCAAAATCCCTCTGTTCCTATCTCTCCTGCCAACTATAATAACAGAGGCGAGCGTATAGATTTTGTTGCAACACAAAATAATACACAAATTCATGTATATGGGGCAGGGGGTGTTGAGTTGACCTCAGCATTAGTGCCTTCGCCTTCGCCGGTATTGAATGCGGGCGATACATGGCATTTCCTTATCCCTATGGGAACTACAGTTAATACTGGTGTAACGCCCGACACGACTGTCTTTGTGCATGCCGTCGATGCTTCATCCGGCGATGGCGCACCGGTTTACTGTTTCCACCGTTCGGCTGTCGGTCAGGAGATGGGCGGTGCATGTCTGCCGTCGTTCTATTCCATCAGCCAGAAGAAGATAGACTTTTATCTTGATATACAGACTGTTGGCAACTTCATGTTTGTTGTATTTAAGGCAGGCTCTGAAAACGACTTTGACTTTGTTTACAATGGCATTCATCATAATACCTCTCTTGCTTCTTACGCGCGTCCCGTCCCCGCCCCCGCAGGGATGGCGGATGATTGGCGATGGGCAAAGGTTAATTTAAGCGCAGCTCCCTTTTCGATACCTGATTATACGACGCTGTCTGTTCGTAACAGCACTTCGCCGTTCTCGTTAGGGTATTTCAATGGGAATACCGGCACGGCGGGCTACGGCTATCTGACCGGCTTCGGGCGCATGTCGTTGCCCTTCGATACGCTATGGTCTTGTATATCAGCGCCGCGTGGCGATCAAACCACATCGGCGCCCGGCAGCCAACCGGCTTGTGCAGGCGACCTTACAATCAGAACAGGAGTGGCAGTCGCCGACCTGTGGAAATGGTATAAGGATGATGATGCAACACCGTTTATAACTGCTACATTCGACACTTTGGTAAATCTGACGCAGCAGGGACCGGGTATGTACTGGGTCGATGTCGATCAGGACGGCTATCATCTAATAGATACGGTTTATATGATGGATATGATTTATGATGCATCTCTGAAGCCGCGTATTCCGGCTAAACCGGCTAAAGTAACCGTGCCTAACGTGTTTGAGGTCGATTACGGTCCGGGACGACAGCTACCTGAAGATATGCACTGGGAATGGTTAGTTGATCCCGACGCAACAATCACAAGTCAGGATTCGCTGCACGCAAAAGTGGTCTGGAGCACAACCGGCAATAAACAAATAATGTTGCACTTATGGGCTACGGGCGATGGCTGTCTCGACGATGCTGACTGGGATACCGATCCGTCAACGCTGTTCCTGCAAAAAACTTGCGACACATTGCTTGTTTACGACATCCTCGTTCACGAGAAGAATCTCGGTTTCTTCGTTGACCAGAATGTGCCGTACGAGAACGAGCATAACGGCACCTCGTGGAGCAATGCCTTCCCGACCATACAGCAGGCATTGGCATTGGCATCGCAGGGCGATTATATCTGGGTAGCCGACGGGACGTACAGTCCGCACGACAGCCTGCCCGCAGGCGCCGA
>JAISTS010000042.1 GCA_031272455.1 Tannerella sp.
AGCCTCGAAGACGCGCTCGAATATATCAATATTGACGAATACGTTGAAATCACGCCCAAATCTATGCGGATGCGCAAAATCATCCTCGACGAGACTGAGCGGAAACGGCAGAACAAATCGGCTTAACGCCCGCTACCGAATCACAATCTTACGTATCAGACGGTTGCCCGACGGCGATTCCAAACGGACGATGTACAGTCCCGACGGCAGCTCGACGGTCGTCTCACCCTGCTCTATGCGGCTCTGACGCAGCACACGCCCCGTCAGCGTATAGACAGTCAGCGTCGAGGTCTCCGTCGCGCGCACGTACATTATATTACTGTTTGCATAAATGTTTGCCGTTTCGGTCTCGTCGATAGCGGCAACTCCCCGCGTAACTGTGAGGGTATAAACTTTCTGTATCTTGTCGGGACCGGTGGCGATGATACGGATTGTGTTGACGCCAAGGTTCAGATTAACCACCGTGTCGCCAGCGAATGTCGTCGTCGTGTTGGCGGCAGGCGTGGCGTGGATAGTGATTTTCGACACTTTTTCGGAAACCGTCAGCGAATATGAGGTTATGCCGGGCGAGAAAGTCGGATTGAGGGCGGCGCCGGTTACCGTGAGGGTCTGCAGAGAACCTGCGCCAACGCCTGCGCCGGGCAGAACCGTAACAACGCAGGTCGCCTGTTTGTTGCCGTCGTAAGTGCTGACCGTGAGCGTTGCCGTGCCTGCGCCATTGACGACAACTTTGCCTGTTGCCACATCGTAGTATGCCACAGCCGCCGAGCTTGTCCCCCAGCTCACGCTCTTTTCGGCGGCATCAGCCGGCAATACGGTAACGGTAATATCAAACGGCGCGTCGCCAAGAGTTTTGGTGATGGCTGTCGGGTCAAGGGTTACGCCCGTTACGGCTACCGGAGGCGGAAAGACGGTTACGTGGCAGGTATCTTTGAAGCCGCCGTCGTGCGTGGTAACGATAATATCCGCCGTGCCGACGCCTCGATAGGTAACGACGCCCGCCGTAACAGTGGCGACGGTCTGATCGGTCGTAGTCCAGACGACAAGGGTATCTGTCAGCGGATCTTCCGGTTTGTATTTTGACAGGGTAGCCATCAGCAGATATGCCGGGTCGGTCAGGTATTGCCTCACTTCGTGGACATTGAGCTTAACGCCCGTAACGTGGTTGATAAACCAGTCGCTGGTATAGACCGTAATATTGCAGGTTGCATAAACGGTGGTATTATCTGTCGAGCGGGCTGTGATTGTTGTCGTTCCGGCAGCAACGAATTTCACAAGGCAGGAATCCGAAGTGCCCCCGCTAACAGTTGCGACAGTGGGGTCTGACGACTGCCAGTAGAGGAATTTGTTATTTGCATTTGATGGAAAAACGGTCGCTCGCAGAAGAACAGAATCGCCAATCAGCTCAGCAGGCAGGTAAGTTTCGTTCAGCGCAATGCTGTCAACGTGGATAAGTGCGGTTACTATCACGTGGCAGGTATCGCGGCGTGGAACACTGGCTTCCGACGCAGTTACAACGACAACGTCAACTGTTCCAGGATTGTGCAGATACACTACGCCGGAGGATGTAACTGATGCAACTGTAGAGGTAACGGGTGAAATATACCAGTCAATCCGCGTGTCGGTCGTATTTGCGGGCAAAATCGTTGCATGCAGGTTAAATGATTGATTGATATCGCCTTCGATAGTGTCCTGACTTATAGTAATGCTTGCCGGCGCTATCGGTTCGGTAACTTTAATGATAATCGTGTCGGTCAAATTTTGGTTGTACAGGGCAGTAACACTGATTTTGGCAATGCCTGTTGAATCGAGAATTATACATCCGTTGCCGTTACTTGCCGTAGTTACGGAAACTACTGAATCGGCTGACGAATGCCATGTAACGGATATCGTATCGACTTGGTCAGTTATGATTTGACTGCCAAAATAAAATTTAGGATACAAATATGTCGATTCGTTAGCGATAAGACCAATAGTTATGGTGTCACCATCTAATCCGGCAAGATACCGTGAATCCGAAGGCGATATAACTACACTGTCTAATGTCGCAAATGTTTGCGCTGCTGCATTAAGCGAGCAGGCGGCGAAA
Organism: Tannerella sp.; assembly: GCA_031272455.1. GTDB lineage: Bacteria > Bacteroidota > Bacteroidia > Bacteroidales > Tannerellaceae > Tannerella. The sequence goes on from JAISTS010000042.1 coordinate 2,090, forward strand.
ATCGAAAGAAATAAAATTGCCCGTTTCATAATGGTTATATTTACAGATTATTATCGCCGCAAAATTAGTGATTTTTTTAATACCTGATATTTTTTTGCCGAAAAATGTATATATTTGCATAAAAAATTATTGACATAAAACACCAAAGAAACTATGAACAAACTAATTACAACTCTGATTATCAGTGTATTACTGCCGTTGACGCTTTCGGCTCAAAAAAAGTACGAAGCGACGTGGGAATCGATTGACAGCCGTCCTGTGCCCGAATGGTTCAGCGACGCCAAGTTCGGAATATTCATTCACTGGGGGCTTTTCAGCGTACCTGCCTGGGGACCGCTGCCCTCTGACGGCGCAAGCGTTTACGACTGCTATGCCGAATGGTACTGGTCGAAACTGATGAACAAGGACAACAAAGTGAACCCGCTGTTTGTCGATTTTCACAATCGCAACTATGGCGAAAAGTTTAAGTATCAGGACTTTGCCGATCAGTTCAAGTGCGAGATGTTTAAGCCCGAATACTGGGCGAAGCTGTTTCGCGAGTCGGGCGCACGATATGTGGTGCTGACCTCGAAGCATCACGAAGGTTTTACGTTGTGGCAGAGCGCCCAGGCGTGGAACTGGAACTCGGTTGACGTCGGACCGCACCGCGACCTTGCAGGCGAGCTGACCGAAGCCGTCAAAAAAGCCGGTTTGCACATGGGGTTTTATTATTCTCTGTATGAGTGGTTTAACCCGCTTTATCTGTCCGATCCCGACCGCTATGTTGACGAGCACATGCTGCCTCAGCTCAAAGATCTCGTTACGCGCTACGAGCCGGATATCGTCTGGACCGACGGCGAGTGGGATTTGCCATCTGAGCGCTGGCGGAGCACCGAATTTTTGGCGTGGCTGTATAACGAATCTCCTGTACGCGAGACTGTTGCGGTGAACGACCGTTGGGGTAAGGAGACGCGCAGCGTTCATGGTGGCTATTACACGACGGAATACGACCTTGTGCACGAGGGCAAAATCGAAAGCCTCGCGCATCCGTGGGAAGAATGTCGGGGCATCGGCAGTTCGTTTGGCTACAACCGCAACGAGCAGCTGAACGATTACAGCACTTCGGAAGAGCTTGTGCATCTGCTGATTGACAAGGTGTCGTCGGGTGGTAACCTGCTGCTCAACATCGGTCCGACAGCCGACGGACGTATCCCCGTCATTATGCAGCAGCGCTTAGCCGACATCGGCAGCTGGCTCGATGTCAATGGCGAAGCTATCTATGGCACACGTGCGTGGGATAAGGCGACTAAACAGCCGAATATCAACGCATTCTTCACTGCGAAAGGGAAAGATTTGTATGTGATTTGCACGAAATATCCCGACCGTGCTATTACGGTGCGCGGGGTTGGAGGCAAACCCAAGTCGGTCAGTCTGCTTGGCGTCGATGCAAAAGTGGAGTTTTTGGCTGCGGGCGGCAACGTAACAATCACCCCTCCGCGTATCAATCCGGCTGACGGACGGTACGCCTGGGTGTTTAAGCTGACGGGAGCGCTGTAGGAATCAGATGTAGTAGTCGGCAACGTCAATCATACCGACTTTGGCGGCATATTTTGTTGCCTCATACACGTTGCTGACGCCTATTTTGCGGAAGATGTTCTTGCGATGCGTCGAGATAGTGTGTTTACTCAAGTATCGCTCGTCTGCAATCATCTGGCTTGTCTTGCCCTGTGCGATAGATTTGAGGATTTCGCGCTCGGTGCTCGTGAGTTTTTCTTTCTGCTCGGTTTCTTCGTGCTGACGTTTGGTCTGGAGCAGCAGTTGCGTCCGGCGGCAAATGTAGGGTTTGCGCTCGGCAGCTTCGCGGAAAGCCATTACCATCTCTTCGATAGGCACGTCTTTCATTATCACGCTGAAGCTGCGTTCGACGATGATGCGCCGCAAAATCAGTTCGTTCAGGTCGTTGCTGAAGAAAATCCATCTTGCGAACGGAAATCTCATACTAATGATAAGCAAATTGTCGAAACTCGAAAAATCGAACAGCGTGTAGTCCATAATTATGATTGCACGCGGGTGTTGAGTGAGTTCGTGGACAAGCTCAGCCTTATTACAGACAGACAAAATTTCGCCGCCCGGGAACGTGTTGTTCCAGACAGTTATAGCTCCCAACCGCGTAACCGGCTGATTATCAGCTAATATCAGCAAATTTCTTGTCTCTGCCATATAAAACGCATTAATAATCAGCGGCAAAGATAAAATATTATTTTCAAATACGAGCAAATTTTTTGCATTTTTTTTTGCGAATGGAAGAAAAATATTTACTTTCGCCGATTGAAAACAAGGTAAAAACGAGATGATAAGAGCGACCGGCATAACGAAAAGCTTTGATAATCTGCAAATTCTGAAAGGAATAGACCTCGAGGTCAACGCCGGCGAAATTGTAGCGATTGTCGGACCGAGCGGAGCGGGAAAAACTACTTTGCTCCAGATTATCGGCACTTTAGACAGTCCCGACAGCGGAAAAGTGGAGATCGACGGCGTCGAGCCGTTCCGTTTGAAGGAAAAAGAGATGGCTGCATTTCGCAACAGGCATATCGGCTTCGTGTTCCAGTTTCACCAGCTGCTGCCGGAGTTTACGGCTATCGAAAACGTGATGATTCCGACGCTGATCAACGGCGAAAAATTCGATGTCGCCCGTCGCAAAGCCGACGAACTGCTTGATTTTCTTGGGCTTGCCGACCGTCTGGAGCATAAGCCTTCGGAGCTGTCGGGCGGCGAGAAGCAGCGCGTAGCTGTGGCGCGGGCGCTGATAAACCGCCCTTCGGTTATACTTGCCGACGAGCCTTCGGGCAGTCTCGACAGCCAAAACAAGGAAGAGCTGCATACTCTGTTTTTCGACCTGCGTAACAAGCTGGGACAGACGTTTGTAATCGTTACTCACGACGAGGGGCTGGCGAAAAAAAGCGACAGGATTGTTAGGATGAAGGATGGGGTTATTATTTGAGAATTAAGAATTAAAAATTAAGAGTTAAAATATAAATTATTTACATTATAAACTAAAATATTTATAAAATGAGCAATGAAATTCAACAAACAGGTGGCAGGGGGACGTTTGGAAGTCGTCTCGGCATATTGCTTGCGACGGTAGGCAGTGCGGTAGGGCTTGGCAATATATGGCGTTTTCCGTATATGCTGGGCGCAAACGGCGGCGCGGCGTTTCTTCTGATTTACATAGGATGTATCCTGCTGCTTGGTTTGCCGGTGATGATAACGGAGTTTTTTATCGGACGTCATACGCAGAAGAATGCGGCTGGGGCGTTCAAGAAGCTGGCACCCGGAACGGGCTGGTCTGTAATAGGTTATAACGGCGTCTTGGCGGCGTTCCTGATTCTCGGATTCTATTACGTGATTTCGGGCTGGACGCTCGACTATGCCTTCAATTCGGTTACGACCTCGTATGCGGGCAAGACGGCAGCCGAGTTTACCGCTGAGTTTAAGGAGTTTTCGTCCGGCATTTTCCGTCCGCTGATATGGACTTTGCTGTTTATCGCCATCACGCATCTCGTCGTTGTTTCGGGAGTAAAGAACGGCATCGAGCGGGCGTCTAAGATACTGATGCCTATGCTGTTTTGCATATTGATAGCGCTATGTATCCGCTCGTTGACGCTGGGAGGCGCTATGGGTGGCATCGAGTTCCTGTTTCGTCCCGATTTCAGCAAGATTTCGCCCAAAGTGATACTCGACGCTATGGGGCAGGCATTTTTCTCGCTGAGCGTGGGGATGGGATGTCTTATCACGTACAGCTCTTATTTTAAGAAAGATACGAAGCTGCAACGCACGGCTCTCGAAGTAACGGTGTTCGATACTTTCGTTGCGCTGCTCGGCGCGGTGATGATTTTCCCGGCGTTTTTCCATTTCCATCCCGAACTGATAGGGCAGTCGCTGGGACCGGAGCTTGTCGGACCGGAATTAGTATTCGTTACGCTGCCTAACGTGTTCACACAGTTGCCGTTGAGCAATGTATGGGCGTTCGTGTTCTATGTGCTGCTGGCTGTGGCGGCGCTGACGTCAACGATCTCGCTGCACGAGGTGGCTACGGCGTATATTCACGAGGAGCACAAGGTGTCGCGCAAACGTGCGACGCTGTATGTGTCGATAGGCGCTGCTGTGCTGTGCGTGTTCAGCTCGCTGTCGTTCGGAATAATGAGGGATGCAACGGTTTTCGGGCTGACGTTCTTCAACCTGCTCGACTTCGTAACGGCAAAGCTGATGCTGCCATTCGGCGGGATGCTGATCTGTATCTTCGTCGGTAATCGCGTGAACAAGAAGATTTTGAAAGCCGAGCTGACCAACGAAGGGACGGCGGCGTTCTACTTCTTCAACGCATATTATTATTTTATTAAATATCTCGCGCCTGTCGCCATCGGACTGATTTTCCTGAACGAGCTGGGGCTGATGAAATGGCTCTTTTCGCTAGGCTGAAACGTTGATTGTTCGAGGGTAGCAGCCGCGCGGCAAAACTAACTGTATTATGGCGTGGCAAGACTTATTCTACTTTGGCAAAGGTGAGCGTACGGCGCTTATCATTCTGCTTTGTATGATTGTGGGCGGAGGTATCCTGCTTGTGGTAAACCGTCCGACGGATAAAACGCAAGATGCTGTCGTTGAGGCGCCGACCGACACGACGACATCCGTAGCGCCGACGGCGCAAGCGAATACGCCGCCTGCGACACCGAAAGAGTCCGTTCCCGAACGTTTTAAGCGGCTCACGACGACCGACCGCAACACCTCATCCTATACTCGGACGGAGAAATTCACCGCCGGAACGGTGCTCGAACTCAATGGCGCCGATTCGCTGACGCTGCAGAAAGTGCCGGGCATAGGTCCGGCTTTCGCGAGAAGGATAGTGCGCTACCGTGAGCTGCTGGGCGGATTTTTTACCGTCGCTCAGCTTGGCGAAGTGTATGGCATCGACGAAGACAAATACAACGAGATTGCGCCATGGTTCAAGGTCGATGCATCGCTGATTAACAAACTGAATGTCAACTCCCTGCCGCAGGATTCCCTCAGTCGTCATCCCTATATCAACTACAGTCAGGCAAGGGCGATAGAACGACTGCGCCGTCAGAAAAAACAACTGACGGGCTGGGAAAACCTGCAACTGCTCAAGGAGTTCAGCGAACAGGATAAGACCCGTATCGAGCCTTACCTGTCGTTTGAATAAATCAGATTATCTTTTCCAACTTATTGATATTCTTGACTAAATCGGCATCCGAGAGGTCGTCGTTCACCAATTCGTCGGCGAAATACTGGTCGTAGGCAGCCATATCTATCAGTCCGTGCCCCGAAAGGTTGAACAGTATCACTTTCTGCTTGCCTTCTTTCTTTGCCTGTTCTGCTTCGATGATGGCGGCGGCGATGGCGTGAGCCGATTCGGGAGCGGGGATGATGCCTTCGACGCGGGCGAAGAGCGTTGCCGCTTCAAAGGTGGTGAGCTGTTTGACGTCAACGGCTTCGACGAGTCCGTCCTTACGCAGCTGGCTGACGATGGTGCCGCCTCCGTGATACCGCAGACCGCCGGCGTGGATATGCGCAGGGGCGAAGGTATGACCGAGGGTAAACATCGGGAGCATGGGCGTGTAGCCTGCTTCATCGCCAAAGTCGTACTGGAACGTGCCGCGCGTCAGTTTGGGACACGAAGCAGGCTCGGCTGCGATGATGCGTATAGCCTTGTTGCCTTCGAGCTTGTGGCGAAGGAAGGGGAACGAGATGCCCGAAAAGTTTGACCCACCGCCGAAACATCCGATAACGATGTCGGGATATTCGCCTGCCATTTCCATCTGTTTTTCGGCTTCGAGACCGATGACTGTCTGGTGCAGGCAGACGTGATTGAGGACGCTGCCCAGCACATACTTGCAGTTGGGTGTAGCCATTGCCAGCTCGATGGCTTCGGAAATGGCTGTGCCGAGGCTGCCCTGATATGTGGGGTTGTCGGTCAGGATTTTCTTGCCCGCCTTCGTACTCATACTGGGCGAAGCGACGACCTGCGCCCCGAAAGTCTGCATTATGGAGCGGCGATAGGGTTTCTGGTTGTAGCTGACCTTGACCATGTAAACGGCAAGTTCAAGCCCGAAAGCCTTCGCTGCATACGCCATAGCTGCGCCCCACTGTCCGGCGCCTGTTTCGGTCGTCAGGTTGGTCAAGCCCTCTTTCTTGCAGTAGTAAGCCTGCGCGAGGGCTGAATTGAGTTTGTGCGACCCTACGGGGCTGACACTTTCGTTCTTGAAATAGATATGCGCCGGTGTGTCGAGCGCCTTTTCAAGTCCCGTGGCGCGTACAAGCGGCGTCGGACGCCATACTTTGTACAGTTCGCGTACTTCGTCGGGGATTTCTATCCATTTGTCGGTCATATTCATCTCCTGATGAACCAACTCTTTTGCAAACAGCGGATAAAAATCTTCGGCGCTGACAGGTTGTTTCGTTCCCGGATGCAAGGGCGGGAGCGGTTTGTTCGGCATATCCGCAGCGACATTGTACCATGCCGTCGGAATGTCTTTTTCTTCCAATAAAAATTTCTTTGTACTCATCGTGGTATAATTTTTAAACTTATTAGTCGATGCAAAGAAACGAAAAAATATTAAGGTTTACAAATTTTATTTTAAATAAATAAAAAAAGGGCGTAAATATAGGTTATATTAATGTACGCGCGTGCGAATGATGTTTTGCCGGTTACGAAATTAAGCCTTACCTTTGCGGCAAAAGACAGATTATTTGAAGTGCGAACAGGAACGATAGATTTTGGAGAGCGTCCGGTCATACTTGCGCCGATGGAGGACGTTACAGATGCGGCTTTCAGGCTGATGTGCAAGCGTTTCGGCGCGGATTTGGTTTACACCGAATTCGTGTCAGCCGACGCATTGATACGTCATATCGGCAAAACGGAGGCTAAGCTGAATATTTCGGACGATGAGCGTCCCGTGGCGATACAGATATACGGACGCGACCCCGACACGATGGCGGAGGCTGCCCGTATCTGCGAGGCGGCGGCGCCCGATATTATCGACCTGAATTTTGGCTGTCCGGTAAAGAAAATCGCTAACAAAGGCGCCGGTGCGGGCTTGCTGCGCGACATTCCGCTGATGCTGAATATCACCCGCGCGGTGGTTGACGCCGTAAAACTGCCCGTAACCGTCAAGACCCGTCTTGGATGGGATGCAAACAGTTTGATAATAAGCGATTTGGCAGAGCAGCTTCAAGACTGCGGGATAGCAGCTCTCACGATTCACGGGCGTACACGGGCGCAGATGTACAGCGGCGAGGCTAACTGGTCGTTGATTGGCGAAGTGAAACGTAACCCGCGCATCACGATACCTGTCATCGGCAATGGCGACGTAACGTCTGCCGAGCAGTGCCGCGAGCGGTTTGAACGCTATGGCGTTGACGGAGTGATGATTGGACGCGCCACTTTCGGTCGTCCGTGGATTTTTCGCGAGATCAAACATCTGCTTCAAACGGGCGAAAACCTGCCGTCGGAGCCGTTTGCGTGGTATCTCGACGTCATCAAACAGCAGGTGCGCGACAGCGTCGAACGGCTCGACGAGCGGCGCGGGATATTGCATATCAGGCGACATCTTGCTGCGACGCCGATTTTCAAAGGTATTCCCGACTTTCGCCCGACGCGCGTGGCAATGCTGAGGGCGGAAACTGTAGCCGAATTGTTTGAAATAATGGACGACATCAAAAAAAATTCTTACATTTGCGGGGTAAACCAATAAAATTACATAAAATGAAAACTAAATATCTGTGGCTTATGTCATTAGCAGCAATTTTAGCAGGCGGTTGCAGTCGGGAACGTAAGGAAGACGCCGGTAAACCGCTCGAAATCAATAACGTACTCACGGCAGACGAGATCGCTGCTGCGCGCTATACTCCCGAAATTATGTGGAAGATGGGGCGGGTGGGCAACAGCGCCATTGCACCGTCGGGCGAAAACGTTGCATACACGGTAACGTATTATAACACAGCCGAAAATCGCGGCATTACGAGTATCTATATACAGCCTGTCGGAGGTGGAGAGGCGCGTCAGCTGACCGATAACGCGGGCAGCGAAGGCAATGTCCGGTGGAGCGCCGACGGCAGCAGGCTCTATTTCACGAGCGACCGCAGCGGCGACGACCAGATTTGGAGCATACAACCCGATGGCAGCGGATTGGCGCAGATCTCGACCGTCGAAGGCGGGATTAACGGTTTCGGCTTTACGAATGACGGGAGCAAGCTGTTCTATATCAAGCAGGTAGCTGTCGAGAAACGACTGTCGGCAGAGCTGTATCCCGATATGGACAAGTCGAAAGCCCGCATTTACGACGACCTGATGGCACGCCACTGGAATTACTGGGACGAAGGCAAATATTCGCATATATTCATAGCGGAGATGAAAGACGGTAAAGTGACTGAGGGTAAGGATATTATGCCCGACGAGCCTTGGGATGCGCCGACAGCAACCTCGTTCGACGTCGCCGAGATAGCATGGAACAACGCGGGCACGCAGCTCGCCTACACCTGCAAGAAACAGACGGGCACGGAATATGCCGTTTCGACCGATTCGGACATTTTTATTTACGACCTTGCAAGCGGTACGACGCGGAATATCTGTAAAGAAGATGGCGTTCCCCCGATGGTGGGCTACGACAAATATCCCGTTTGGAGTCCCGACGACCGGCGCATAGCTTTCACTTCGATGCGTCGCGCGGGCAACGAGTCGGACAAGGATCGTCTGTTTGTCTGGGACGACGGCGTGATGCGCGACCTGACGGCAACGTTCGACTATAACGCTTCGAATATACGCTGGAACGGCGACGACGAGCTGCTCTTTATCGCGCCGATGGAGGCTACACATCAAGTCTGCGCAGTCGATATGAACGGCGCGGTGCGCACGCTGACTTCGGGCGACCACGACATCAACGCCTTCACCTTCGCCGACGGCAGGATGATAGCCGAAGTAGCGCATATCTCACGCGCCACAGAGCTGTATTCGGTTGACTTCACCGGCAGCGGAGCGCTTGCGCAACTGAGCGATGTCAACAAAGAAATTTTCGACAAGATACCGATGGGCGCCGTCGAAAAACGTTGGGTGAAGACCACCGACGGCAAGCAGATGCTGACCTGGGTTATCTTCCCGCCCGACTTCGATGCGACGAAGAAATATCCCACTTTGCTCTACTGTCAGGGCGGTCCGCAGAGCGTAGTAAGCCAGTTTTGGAGCTATCGCTGGAATCTTCAACTTATTGCTGCACAGGGATATATCGTTGTTGCGCCCAACCGTCGCGGCGTGCCCTCGTTTGGTCAGGAATGGCTCGACGAGATTTCGGGCGATTACAGCGGGCAGAATATACGCGACTATCTGAGCGCTATCGACGACGTCGCAGCCGAGCCTTGGAGCGACGAGACCCGCCTCGGATGCGTCGGCGCAAGCTATGGCGGCTATTCGGCGTTCTTCCTTGCGGGCAACCACGAGCGCCGCTTCAAAGCCTTCATAGCCCACTGCGGCATCTTCAATTTCGAGAGTATGTATGGCGGCACGGAAGAGCTGTGGTTCGTCAACAACGATTACAAGGGCGCATACTGGGACGACGACCCCGTTGCCCGCCGCTCGTATGCCAACTCGCCGCATAAGTTCGTAAACCGCTGGGATGCACCGATTTTGATCTTCACCGGCATAAACGACTACCGTATTCCGTATTCGCAAAGCCTCGAAGCATTCACGGCGGCGCGGCTGCACAACATCCCCGCGCGATTGGTCGTCTTCGACAACGAAGCGCATCAGGTGTTCAAGCCCCAAAACTCCGTAGTCTGGCATCGCGAGTTTTTTGGCTGGCTGGCGAAATATCTGTAAAATTACTGCAAAAACTGATTCAATTTTTAAATAGTTGCAACGATGAAAACGAATTTTCTGATTTTATTTGGTCTGATGCCGATGTTTGCTGTCGGTCAGACTGTTGTCGGCGATTATGACGACGACGAGAACTATCTTGAGTGTACGACGGTAACGGTCGGACGGCTGGCTTCGGTTGATGGCGCCGTTATGACTTCGCATGCCGACGACAGCCGACGCCGCAGGACGGATATTTACGTCATTCCTGCAGCCGACCATCCCAAAGGGACGATGAAAACGCTGTATCAAAGCATCCCTGCGCCCAACGAGAAAGGCAAGATGCCGCGTTATAATATGGTAGCGGCGGGACAGCTGCCCGAAGCCGAGCACACCTATCAGTTTTTCAATTCCGCTTATCCCTGCCTTAACGAGAAGCAGCTGGCTATCGGCGAAGCGACCTTCGGCGGGCGGCGCGAATGTGTTGCCGACACCGGCTTGATCGACATCAACAGTCTGTGTATGTTGCTATTAGAGCGCTGTACTACTGCCCGACAGGCTATCCGTACTGCCGGTGAACTGATGGATCGCTACGGCTATAACGATGTCGGCGAGTGCTTGACGATAGCCGACCGTCAGGAGGTATGGCATTTGGAAATCGTCGGTCCCGGGCGCAAAAAGATCGGCGCGGTATGGGTAGCCCAGCGCGTGCCCGACGGGCATATCTCCGTCAACGCCAACGCCTCGCGTATCGAGGAGATTGACTTGAAAAACAAGGATTATTTTATGGCGTCGGCAAATATCTATTCCGTCGCCGAGGAAAATGGCTGGTACGATCCCAAGAAGGATGTGTTTCGCTTTGCTTACGTATATGCGCCCACGACACGCACCTCGCTTGCCTGCCGTCGTCGCGAATGGCGGGTGTTCAATCTGCTTGCCCCCTCGCTCGGACTCAATCCAAACAGCGAACATTACCCGTTCTCGGTCAAACCCGACACTTTGGTGAGCAAGGAAGACATCGCGCGGGTGTTCAAGGACTATTACGAGGGGACGGAATTTGACGCGCGCAGCACCTTGACCGTTGGCGACCGCAACCGTCAGCAGGTCATTTCGCCTGTCGCAAGTCCGTTTATGAAATCGGATGAGCAGCGTCTGCACCGTATTCGTGCCGAGCGTTCGATAGCCGTGTCGGTTACCGTTTATGCCACTATTTTGCAATGTCGCAGCTGGTTGCCTGACGAGATTGGCGGCTTGTGTTGGTTGGCTTACGACAGCCCCGTAACTTCGGTTTACATACCGTTTTATGGCAGCGTACGCTATATGCCCGATTCTTATAAGGCTGACGGTCGTTTGACGGGTTTCAGCCGCGAGTCGGCGTGGTGGGCTTACCACCGCTTGACAACGCTTGTGTCGCAACGCTGGGGCGAGATGCTGCCGGAGGTTGACAGCGTATGGGCGCCGATGCAGACCGAACTGTTTGATAATCAGCCTGCTGTCGAAGCTGAAGCCTTAACGCTGCTCAAACAGGGCAAACGCGCCGAGGCTATAGATTTCCTGACGAAATACGGCAACGACCACGCCAATAAAGCCGTCGAAACAGCTTGGAAGACAGGCGACTATCTCTGGAACACTTTCGACGGGCTGTGGTAGGTCAGCGTATCGACACCTTGAAGCGCCGGTTATCCTGCACGACGATATAAATACCGTTGGCAAGCGGAATCGAGCTGACGCCTTCAGCTATATTGGCTTTCTTCACAAGCTGCCCTTCGAGATTATACACCGACAGGGCTGAAGTCTTTGCCGCACTGACATAGAGGCGACCGTCGCTTGCCCAAACCGACTGTTCTTCAATCGGTTCGTTGCCCGTATAATCCGCTCCGATATAGACAACCACCGGTCCGGTGATGTTGACTATCTGATATTCATACGTACCGTCGTTGAGCAGGGTGCCCGTTAGCAGTTCGTTTTCGTTATCGACAACGCGGCTCGTCTTGACGCCAAGTATATCGCGTGCATATTTCACTGTAAATGTGAACGTTGTCGAAGATTCGATATAATGCACTCCTGCTGCGGGCGTAACGGTTGCTCCGGGTATTTCGGGCAGATAGACGGCGCGAACAAGCGGGGGCAGGGTAGTACCTACGCCGATAGTAATCTTGGTCGGCAGGCTGGCAAACTGAGTGTTAGCTATCGCTTTATAGCGCACGAGATAAACACCCGGCAGCAGCTCTTCGATAGTCTTACGTCCGGAGTAGGGTGCATCCCATGTTGCGCTGCCTTCGGTTTTATACTGCATCGAGTCGTTGACGTTTATTATCTGTCCGTCGCTGTATCCGGCAAACGATTCGCGGACGCCTGTTACATTGGGCGGGGTGGGTCGTGGTGGGATATATAGCATCTGCGCCGGACTGTTGTAAGCTGCGCCTGCCGAGCTGACTTTGACGATAGAGACGGTCGTATCGAACCATTCTTCGGGAATGTCGAGCGTACTGGTGATGCTTTGCGTTGCGCCTCCGTTGAGGCTGTAATTGCCCGCGACGAAATTAATCAGGTCTTCGTCAATATATTCGATGCCGACATTGGGAATGGCTTCTTTCACCGTGATAGGAATTGTTACCGTACAGGACAGGTTTGTAAGGTCTTCGACCGTAACTGTAACCGAGGTCAAGCCCGATGTTACGCCATAAATGGACAGTATTCCGCCGCTCAGCGATGCCGTAGCGATAGCGCTGTTGGGCGGAGTATTTATTGATATGATAGTCAGGGCGTCAGCCGGTAAGTTCTGGTCGTCGGCTATGCTGTCGCCGTCGAATGTTACCGTTTCGCCAACCGACAGTACGGCAGCGGCTGCAGGGTCGGGTGTAGGCGTATAAGGCGGCACATATACCGGAATAGTTATGCTGATAATATTGCTGATATTGCGCACTTCGTCTTTGGCAATGATATAGACTGTATGCGTGTTGTTATCGGTAAAGTTTATCGACGCAATAGAATCAATATCAATGACATTGGCGTTGTTGAAGCGCGTTTTTGCCGGCAGGGGGAAGAAGTCGGCAAACGAGGTCGGCGCTGTCGCCGGATCAAGGAGGTAATAGAATTTACCGCGTTTGCTACCCTCGTTCACTTGGAATTTCACCTTTGCGGGATAGTTGCCTCCGCTTATGGAACGTATGGCGCCGATAGGTGTAAGTATGGGTGGATCGTCGTCGGCAAGGATTTTCAGCGTAAATGGTGTTGGTGCCGAGCCTTCGTTTGAGCGTGTGGCGACGTTTTTTTGCGCCCAGACGTATGCTGTGTGCATAGTGCCGCTGTTGAGATGCACGTATGAAATATTGTCAATCAGCGCACCGCCCGGACCGACGACCTTAGGCGTATAGATATTGTCGGCGGTGATAAAGAGCGAGTCCATACGGGTGTTGAAGTTATAGTGCATCAGCGCGTCGTAGTCCGACACGATTTTGTAAGCTATGCCGTCGGCGTTACTGACTGCGGGTGCTTGAAAACCAAGCACCTCGCCCGGTTTCATCGCTACGGTATCGGTGATTGACGTTGCCGTCTCGTCGTAGTCGTAATCGAAAGATGACCCGATGGTTGGCGACGTGCCTCCGGTCGTTTTCAGCGTCAGTTTGAAGGCTTTATGTATGCCATTGCCTGCGTGTCCGCCATTCGGGAGCGCGTCTTCGTCGGTATATATTCCGGCGTTGTCAGCCTGAATCTGGTCAACCTTATTGATGCTGTTGTATTCCATCAGTTCGGCGGCAAACAGGATATTGGCAGTGTCTAACTTGAATATCGGGCGCACACCCATCGACACTCCGACGCCTTCAAAATTGATGTCGGCATCGGACTTGACCACGAGTTTGAAATCTTCGTTGGCGGCAATTCGCGGAGTAAGCCAGTAGTAAACATTGAAAAATTCGTCCTGCAACGCGCCTTTCAAGCCCGCGCCTCTGAAATTATCCGCACCTGATGGCATTGCATAAGTAGATGCGGGCAGAGGATTGCCGCCTTTTGTCCAATACACTTTATTGGCGTTCGTAGCGGACAAATCCTGATAAGGCGTGCCCCAAGGTAGATAAAATTTTGCATTTGCACTTGATGTTCCCGCAACAGAAGTAACGGCATTATTCCAATAATCGGCGCTGGTAGCTGTCGTGGGGACATTGGCAAGTTCGGCAGCCGTAAAGCTGTTGGTGAACGATGCCCCGTTAAGCCAGCTGTTCAGGCTTGACGAAGCCCAGGTACTGCCTAAAGCGCCGTAGGGCTGGCTGTCGAGCACATATTCGCTCAGCAGCGTTATCTTGCCGTCTGATGCTTCTTCGCCCATAATACGCCATACTATCGGCGTCTCGGTCGATTCGTAAGCTGTGGCGGGACCGCGATTGGTATAAGGCACATTATCAAGCACATAATATAAGGATGTAGCGTGTTTATAATGTCCGAAATAGATAAAACTGCTTTGGTGGAACAGTCCTCTTGTCGTTGTCATATCCACGCCGTGATTGACTTTCACCTGAGCGAAAACACTCGCCGATGCCAGCGCCATAGCGAGGTAAATTGCATATTTTATTGACTTATCAGATTTCATATCTTTAATTTTTTAATTCTTAATTTTAATTAATCGTTTGTGAATAAACTACTTAACAATTACTTTATGCGTTTCGCCTTCGGGCAGCACGACGATATAGACGCCTTTTGCTAACGGCACGGTCGTTATGCCTCCTGCTACTTCCATCCGTTTGACAAGCACTCCGTTGATGGAATAGATGTCAACCGCAGTGCGCTCTGTCGCTTCGATGCAGACGGCGCCCTCGTAAGCCCAAACGCCGGTGTTGTCGATGTTTTCGTTGCCGACGGTTTCGGGTCCGATCACTATCTTGATGTTTTCGCGAACCGAATGGATGATGTAATCGTATCCGCCCGAAATGTTCTTGACGCCCGTAAGCGCTTCTTCCGAGCCTCCGGCAACGCGGTCGGTAGCGACTTTCAGCACTCTGCCGTTAAACGTGAGCGTGAAGGCGAAGTCGTCGCCCGACGCTACTTGGTGGGCGCCTGCCGCCGGTGTCGTTGTTACGCCTTCGACGTAGGGGATAATGATTTCGCGCATTATGGACGGCATATTACGTGTAATCACCTCTATCACAGCCGTATAACTGGCGAACGCCACATTTTGTATTGCCTTATAGCGGATATAATAGACGCCGCCGGGCAGGTCGTCGAGCCGTGTAAATCCGGCGGGTATATCTATCCAGTCGCCTGTCGGACTTGTGCGATACTGCATCGCGTCGGTAACGCCTGTTATCAATCCGTCGGCAAAGCCTGTTCCCGATTCTTCCTGTACCTGAAGCACGGGTGCGGCGGGACGTCGCGGCACGGTGATATACTGCGGCAGGCTTCGTGCGCTGCTGTTTGCGGGGTCGGCAGCCTCATTCTTCAGCCCGTTGGCTACGTCGTTCATCCAGCTTTCGGGGATGGATATGGCGCCGTTGACGGGTTTCACGGGGCTGCCATCATTAAAGACGTAAGCCGTGTCGTTGCTGATATTGATCAGTGTCTCGTTGACATAATCAATTATGGCATTTGGCGCGGGCAGCTTCGTTACGGTAAACGTAACGCTCAGTGTGCCAATCACGCGGTTATAGCTCTGCACGATGATATCCGCGGTATAGGTGCCCTGTGTAAGTCCGGTTACTGGCGCCACTTTACAGGTGGTGCTTGAGCCTCCGGGCAGCGAGCTGAGCATACCGCTCGTATTGAGGGCGAAGGCGCTTGGGTTGGCGCCGCCGAGCGTTACGTTCAGACCGGGTAGCGTCATACTTGAGCCAAGATTTGTTACCGTAACGGTATTGGGCGTCAGCGTGCCATAGCCTTCGTTCTTGCTCGGGAAGACATACGAGGGCGAGACGAAAGTCAGGTCGATGCCGATGCCGATGTTATATACTTTAAATGTATAGGTCGTATCGAGAATACCTGTGCCGAGATGATTTTTGATCGAGTTGGCGGCAAAATATATCGGGAAAACGCCATCGTTGAACGGTCCGACAACATTAAAGTCGTTTGTTCCGGGATAAACCGAAGTGTAGGTTACGCTTGAAGCGGCGGGCAATGTAAATGTGGTAAGCGCATTTGCGGAATTAACCACAGTCGTGCCGTCGCTCTTAAACAGAGTATGATCAACAGGGTCGTCGCCCGATGCTATGCTGAAGGTGATAGACGGTTGCGGAGTGAAATACACCGTGTCAACAGTCGAGAAGTTGGGCATCGGAGTGCCGTTGTTAAGCGTCAGCGTTACGATATTCGATGCTATATTGTAGTTGCCGTACTCGTCGTCAACATTGTTTGCCGGAAATTCGACCGACACATTGCCGCTGCCGTTTGCCTGCACATAGAATTTGTAGGACTTGCCCGGAGTAACCGTCGTAACGCCGCCGACAATCGAGCCGTTCGTTACCGAGAACATCCCCGACGCAGGATTGGTAGCAAGCACTTTCGTGTTCGGAACGTCGGCAAACGTTATGGTCAGCTCGACCGGACCGCCGCCGATAGTGCCCGTGGCGGGACTGATAGTCGGCGCAGGCTTATTGCGGTTGACGTCGTAAGGTCCGAGTACCCCGCTTCGCGAGCCTATCGTATTGACCGTCTCGACAAACCAGTGGATATAATAAACGCCGTCGGGCTGCGGGAAAGCGATATTGCCAAGCAGGAAATTATATCCCAACTTGCCGTCAACAGGCGTGGCAGTCATCGCAGTCCAACCGTCTGTGCCATCAGTTGGCACCCATCCGGCTGGTCGAGATTCGTCCGGATCGACCTGAGCGGAAGAGATTTTATACCAAACCTTTTTCACGCCGTCGATGTCGGGCGCTCCGGCGCGGGCATTGAGGCGGACGGTAGAATTGGTTTTGACCGGCGGGTCTGTAATCAGCGCAGGCGGGTCGGGATTGCGCGCTTGCATCTTGGCATTGGTTGAGCCGGTAACTAATTGCTGGTTTACCTGAATTTTCAGATAGATATATCGCGTGTAAGCCTGTCCCGTCGGGTCGGTAGCTTTCAGCACAACGGTGTCGATAAGCGTACCGACGGGCACCTGATTGCGAAGTGTCGCCGTGATAGTGCCGGTCGTGCCGTTAGGTATTGAGGCGGCGTCGCTAAATGGCGGATCGGCTACAATAGGACCTTCGAGGTCGAAATAGCGTACATTGGACGAGGGGTCCATCTTGACGTTGAGCCATTGATTGCCAGTATTGGCGATGCTGACCGACATCTTGGTGCTCGAACCCGATGTGATGTTCGGTCCGTAACGGTTGTAAGTCGCCGTGCCGAAATCAAGCAACGACGCTTGCAGGGTGCACGATGTCGATGGCGTGCCCGCTGTGGGCGCTACAGCCCAGCCTGTGCTTAACAGGAAGTTGTAGCTTGGAGATGGGTTTTGTCCTAAAACAACATTATACTGTGCTCTTGTAGGCTCGGTGCTGTTTTTGGGATTATATGATTGATGGACGCTCGGCGCTGACGGATTTGCCATCGTTGTAGTTGCATATATTTGATATGGTTGCAACGGATTGGGCGAAGGATAGTCGGTAAAAAAGTCAACCGCGCTGTTAGTGTAATAGTTAAGGGTGTCGGGAAGACCGCCGACGATTTGATTTGCTCCGACTGTAGTGCCGCAGAGCGAACCCAAAGAAGCCAGTTCGGGGAACAGGCTGCTTAAATCAACGAGATGCTGGATTTTTGCATAAACATCAGCTCCGGTTGCATCGGGATTTAATTTTGCAGTAAATGCGCTCGTGTTCTGCAAGCCTACCGTTCCGTAAGATACCCGCAGTTTTGCTTTGTTAAGATAGAAAATCTTATCGCAGTTGCCGACATCCCAACATTGAGCGCCAGTGATTGTTGTTGTACCGCCGTAAACTTCTGATACGTCAGCCGAAGGTAAAATAATAATTGTACCGGTTGCCTCCGGATAAGCGCCGCCGCCGATACCAACACCATCTCTACCATCTAAGAAACCACCCGTCCACGGAGCACCGTTAATTATCTGCGGTGGTATATGATTTCCGGCAGCATCGAACAAACCTTTTACCGAAGCCTTAATTTTCCCGCCGGTTATTATGATATACTTGAATTTGCCCTGAGTTGTAATAGCTGTACCTGATCTGTTACCTGCGCCAATTGCCGCCCCACAGAGTGTATTGCCGTTTTTAAGCAAAGAAGATGCAGTAACATCGCCTCCCGTAATCAGAATATAAGTGCCGTCTTCGCAGAACGAGCCTGCGCCAATTGCTGCGCCGCTGTTTGTGCCTGCGGTAGGACCGGTGGAGTCGCAGGTGGCTCTTACTATACCGCCATTTATGGTGATATGTCCGCCCGCTCCGCCGACTCCGCCCGAACCGCTGCCGCCTCCAATACCTGCGCTGTCGTCGCCACCGGTAGCAATTACAGTGCCACTGTTTATGGTGATATAACCGGAATTGGTGCCATAATTACTGCCGATTGCAGCACCCGAGACGGTGGTCGTTTGTGTTACCGTAATGCTTCCGTGAGAGTCAATTCCATCGTACGATTCTATTGTCAAATGACCGTTTGGAGCAACTCTGAAAATAGCAGCGCGGTGAGGATTGACGTTTGTGGTCTGACCCATAACGTTAGTACCCATAAGTTTTAGCGTTACGTATGCGTTGTCCTCGATATTAAATGCATTGCAGTTGGCATCGCCTGTTCTGATAGTTGCATCCTTGAGCGTGATTGTTCCCGAATATCCGGTTCTAACGGTAACCGGAAAAACTCCTGAGCCTCCATTCCAGCTGCCGACAATCACATAGTCAACGGGGTCGTCCGTAGCGCTTGGATTGATGACAATCGGATGAGTAACAGATATGTCATATATTACTGTACGGGGCTGAATAGCGCTGACGGACAAAGACATTCCCGTCAGGAGTAGAGAGGCAATCAGGGCTATCCTGAAATTGCGTAAACACGTAGTTTTCAATACCTTCATATACTTATACTTTTATTAATATCCTTTAAAAAAACATTGAACGACCGACATAATTACCTAATTACGAAATCATTCTGGCGACAAAGGTATGCCTTAAAATTAAAATTGCAAAATTTTTTGCTAAAATAATTATTTTTTTCGTATGTTAAATTTCTTCGAGCGCATAATATTGGTAGTCGCGGATAAGGGTTTGCAGCAGTGCGTCGTCGGCGATCGTGGGGTTGATTTGCAGGAAGGATCGTACTTTGGCAGCCAGTTCGCGTATGCGGTAGGGGCTTTGTTCGTCGTGTGTAGCGAGGGTAGTTCGGATAAGGTTGACCTGTTCGAGCGAGAGGTTGTCAGCCTGCGGAAAGACGGGTCGATAGCCGGCACCGAGGTGTCTAAATTCGTCGAGCGTTACGTTTATTCGGTGGTAATCCTTTTCTTTTATTACTAATGTATGGGCGGCGAGGTCGCCTATGCGTTGCCGGTCTTTGGTGAGCAGTATGCTTATTACTCCGATGCAGTAGGAGAGGTGGACGTCAACGAGCAGCAGCATCCAGCGCATCAGATAGGCGCCGAAGGATGGCGCCGAGCCATCTTTCATCACTACACGGATGCCGAGCAGCTTCTTGCCCGGCGTCTGTCCGCGGTTGAAATATTCCCATAGCAGCGAATAAAACATAGCCGGCAGGACGCAGCAAACGAGCAGGGTGAGGGTGAGGTCGTTCGAGGCGTGAGGCATCAGGTCGTCTAAGAGCCAGTCGAAGAAAAAAAACAGCGCCACGAAGTACAACATACAGATAATCAAATCTGTAAGCCTTGCCACAATGCGTTCGGCTACGCTTGCAGGCGTCTGGTCGATTTGCACGTAACGGCTTGTAATTATTGTCGCATCCGCCATTCTTCTGTTCGTATTATAGCGCAAAAGTAGAGATTTTTCGAGAGAACAGCGCAAGTTAAGAATGTTAAATTATTTTTACGTTTAAAAGTAATTTTTGTATCTTTGCGCGGCTTTAGTGGCGGGATTAGCATAAATCTCGCTGCAATATGCTTAATATAAGATATTTAACGATGAATATAATCGAGACTGACGGTTTGACTCTTGCCGCTTTGAAAGAGGTGATACTGCACGGCAAGGGCATCGGACTGTCAACAGATACTAAGAAAAGCGTCGCTGCGTGTTACGATTTCCTTGAAAAGTTTTCTGCCGAGAAGATTATCTACGGCATCAATACGGGATTTGGACCGATGGCGCAGTACCGCATTGATAACGACTCGCTTACGCAGTTGCAGTACAACATCATCCGCAGTCATTCGACAGGTGCGGGCGAGCCGTTGCCCGATGTCTATGTCCGCGCTGCGATGGTGGCTCGTGTCGGCACTCTGGCTTGCGCCCGTTCGGGTGTGCATCCCGAATTGGTAGATTTGCTGGTCGAGTTTATCAATCGCGGCATTTATCCGATGGTGCCCGAACACGGCAGCGTGGGCGCGAGCGGCGACCTTGTGCAGCTGGCGCATATAGCGTTGGCGCTGATAGGCGAGGGCGAGGTGCACTACAAAGGCGAATGGCGCAAGGCGGCTGATGCGCTGAAAGAAAATGGACTTACGCCGTTCAAAATACATATCCGCGAAGGGTTGTCGGTAACTAACGGCACTTCGGTGATGACCGGCATCGGGATAGTCAATACGCTATATATCAGGCGTTTGCTCTATTGGGCTGTCGCCGCGTCGGTGTGGATGAACGAGATAGCCGGTTCGTACGACGATATGATGTCGGACGAGCTGAACGGCACAAAACGGCATACCGACCAGCGGCTCGTTGCCGAATGGATGCGTACGATAGCCAAAGGCAGTTCGCGCCTGCAAAAACGCGAGATCAAGCTATACGACAGTGCGCACGCCAACGAGAAAGTTTTCACCGACAAGATACAGGCTTACTACTCACTGCGTTGCGTGCCTCAGGTGCTTGGTCCGGTGCTGACCACGCTGCGGCAGGCGGAAGCTATTCTCGTTGACGAAGTGAACTCGGCGAGCGACAATCCGATAGTTGACCCTGTGAGCGGCAATGTCTATCACGGCGGCAATTTCCACGGCGATTATATCGCTATCGAAATGGATAAGCTGAAAATCGCCGTAACCAAGCTTACGATGCTGATGGAGAGGCAGTTGAACTATCTCTGCCACGACCGTATCAACGACCTGCTGCCGCCCTTCCTTAACCTCGGCGTGCGCGGGCTGAACTATGGCTTGCAGGCGGCGCAGTTCACCGCCACCTCGACGACAGCCGAAAACCAGACGCTCTCGTCGCCGATGTCGATCCACAGCATACCCTGCAACAACGACAATCAGGACGTCGTGAGCATGGGAACGAACGCGGCGCTGATGACAAAAACGGTGGTCGAGAACGCCTTTCAGGTAACGGCAATACATTTTATGGCGCTGACGCAAGCGGTTGACTGTCTGGCGATTGCTAACAAGCTCTCGCCCGCCGTGCGCAGGATTTACGACGATGTTCGCCGCCTTTATCCCGCATCAGCCGAAGACAAGCCGCTGTATGGCGCAGTAGCGTCGGTAAGGAATTATTTACATGATAACGAACTTGATTTAAAATGAGATATGCACTTGTAACAGGAGGGTCGCGAGGCATTGGCAAAGCCGTCAGCCTGCGTTTGGCGGAAACGGGATATCCGGTTCTGATCAATTACCGGTCGAACCGCGAAGCAGCCGAAGACACCCTCAACCGCATAGTCGAGGCGGGCGGACAGGCTGAACTGATGCCGTTCGATGTGGCTGACGGCGCGGCGGCGGAGAGCTGTCTGTCGGCTTGGCAGGAAGCGCATCCCGACGATTATATCGCCGTGTTGGTCAATAACGCAGGCGTCCGTCGCGACAACCTGCTCTTCTGGATGGCTGACGAAGAATGGGCTGAGGTGCTCAATACCAGCCTTAACGGGGCGTTCCGCATCACCCGCAATGTCGTTAAGTATATGATGAACAAGCGCTTCGGGCGGATAATAAATATAGTGTCCATTTCGGGACTGAACGGGATGGCTGGACAGGCAAACTATGCCGCCGCCAAAGCCGGACTGATAGGCATCACCAAAGCCCTCGCCCTCGAAACGGCAAAAAAGAAGGTAACGGTCAATGCCGTCGCACCCGGATTTATCGAAACGGATATGACGAAAGACCTTAACCACGAAGAATTGCAAAAAATCATCCCCGCAGGACGCTTCGGGCAGCCCGAAGAAGTGGCGGCGCTCGTCGGCTTCCTTGCATCCGAACAGGCTTCGTATATCACGGGGCAGGTGGTTGTGGTTAGTGGAGGGCTTTGAAGAATTGAGAATTGAGAATTGAGAATTAAAAATTAAAAGATAAAAGATAATAACTTAGATAAGAGATATGAGGCGTGTAGTTGTAACGGGAATAGGGATTTATGCTTGCATCGGGAAGAATCTTGATGAGGTGCGCGATTCGCTGTACAGGGGCAAGTCGGGCATCGGCATCGAAGAGATACGCAAGGACTACGGCTATCGTTCGCCGCTGACGGGCATAGTCGAGCGTCCGGCGCTGAAAGGTGTGCTCGAACGCCGCCTGCGCGTGGGTCTGGCGGAAGAAGCCGAATATGCCTACGTTGCGACAGCCGAAGCGATGCAGACGGCAGGCATAGATATGGACTATCTCGACCGTAATGAAGTGGGGATTTTCTACGGCAACGACTCGTCGTCGAAAGCCGTTATCGAAGCGCATAACACTGTGGCGGAGAAACGCGATACCACGCTGCTCGGCTCAGGCGCTGTTTTCCAGTCGATGAACTCCACCGTTACGATGAACCTCTCGACCATCTTCCGTTTGCGTGGCATTAATATGACCATCAGCGCCGCCTGCGCCAGCGGCTCACATTCCATCGGACTGGGCTATATGTTTATCAAACAGGGACTTCAAGATGTTGTGCTCTGTGGCGGCGCTCAGGAAACGAATTTCTATTCGATGGGCAGCTTCGACGCACTGAGCGCCTTCTCCATCAGAATAGACGAACCGACAAAAGCCTCGCGCCCCTTCGATGCTGCGCGCGACGGACTGATACCCAGCGGCGGAGCAGCCAGCCTTATCCTCGAAGATTACGACCACGCCATTCGTCGCGGAGCGACAATATATGCCGAGATAGCGGGCTACGGCTTCTCATCTAACGGCAAAAATATCTCGCAGCCGAGCGACGACGGATGCTGTATAGCTATGGAACGCGCCCTCAACGACGCCCGTATAGCTGCCGCCGAGGTCGATTATGTCAACGCCCACGCCACCTCGACGCCGCAGGGCGATATGTACGAAGCTATCGCGCTCGACCGGCTCTTTGGCGCCACACGCCCCTTGGTCAGCTCCACCAAGTCGATGACCGGACACGAATGTTGGATGGCGGGCGCCAGCGAAGTGCTATACTCCATACTGATGATGCAGAACGATTTCGTCGCGCCGAACATCAATTTTGAGACGCCCGACGAATATTCCGCAAAACTGAATATCGCCGCTAAAAAGGTGGATACGAAGCTCGACGTCGTACTGTCGAACTCGTTCGGCTTCGGCGGCACCAACAGCGCATTACTGATAAAACGAATATAAAAACAACTTATATAATGGAAAGAACAGAAATAGAAGACATTGTAAAAAAGTTCCTTATTGAGGAAATCGAAGTTGACGAGGATGTTATCCGTCCCGACGCCTTGCTGAAAGACGACCTGGGCATCGACAGCCTTGATTTTGTTGACATTGTTGTTATCGTCGAACGCAATTTCGGATTCAAAATCAAACCCGACGAGATGACCGGAGTGCAGACGCTCGGTCAGTTCTGCGATTACATCGAATCGAAAACAGGAGCCTGACCCGCTATGTCAGCGAAAAGGCAATGGAAAGGAAATACCGGTGGCAATCTGTTGGGACAGAACGCCTTAATCCTTCTTTTCCGGCTGCTTGACGTCCGCGTCGGCTATGCTGCGATGGCGTTAATCGTACCGTTTTATATGCTTTTTGCCCGCAAAGGCTATAAGGCGATTTACCGGTATTACCGTCGGCGTTGGCAGATGTCGCCGTGGCGGTCGTTTATCAACACTTATCGCAATCACTACCGTTTCGGACAGGTCATACTCGACCGTTTTGCCGTTTATGCCGGACGTCGCGACTGTTTCAACGTCGAAATCGAAGGCAACGAGCATTTTAGCCGTCTGACAGCAGGCGAGAAAGGCTTTATCATAGCAGGCTCGCACGTCGGTAATTTCGAGATATGCGGCTATCTGCTCAATCCCGAACCGAAAACCATCAACGCCCTTGTTTTTGCAGGCGAAACGAGAACCGTCAGCGAGAACCGCGCCCGCGTGCTTACGCCTCATAATGTGCGACTTATACCCGTCCTCGACGATATGTCGCATATCTTTGCTATCAACGACGCCCTCCGTCACGGGCAGATCGTCAGTATGCCCTGCGACCGTAGCGCAGGCTCGGCTAAAAGCGTAGAATGTGATTTTCTTGGCGCCAAAGCCGACTTTCCCGCCGGTCCGTTCACTCTGGCGCGTACTTTCGACGTCGAGATACTTGCACTTTTCGCCGTCAAAACCGCTGCGTTGAAATATAAGATTTATGTGATGCCGCTCGGTGCGGAAAACAGCGCCGCCGAATATGCCGAACGACTGCAAACCATCGTCAACCGCTATCCCGACCAGTGGTTCAACTTCTACGAATTTTGGAAGCCGTAACTTTTTTATTTGTTATTTTTTAGTTTTGGCGTCTATTCCTGTTTTCCGGCTAATTTGCTGTCGATATACAGGATTTTCTTTTCCGATTTTTCTTTCTCGATACGCATCATCTCGATGTCGCTCAAGACGGCGGCGAGGTCGTGTGTAGCGCGGATGGCGTCTTTGTCGCTTTCAGAGAGATAGAGCGAAAAGGGCTTGCCGCCGGTGTATTCGGCTTTGATGCGCGTCTTGGCGTCGGAGCTGTAAACGAAATTCACCGCATTGATGCAGTTGGCGCCCTTGTAAGTAACGACTTCGGTAGTGTTGCCGAGGTCGGTAAAGCGATAATTCATCCCGCCGTCGTAGGGGATAGTCGCGGTCTCGGCAAACGCACCGTCGGCAGCGCTCATTTTCAATCCCGTATGGTTGATCGGACGGCTGCCGAAATAGACGCTGGCAAGGTAAATCTCGCCTTTCTCATCGACTCCGCAACGGATATAACTGCGCTCTACGTTGTTCTCGACCGTTTTTTTCTGCCATACATAATTGCCGATATCTTCGTATTCGGCATCTTTCTCAAAGACAAAACCGCGTTTCAGCTTTTCGGCTTCTTCGAGGCGTATGGGCGTCAGGCTATCGCAATACTCAATGTTGCGCACGCTTTCGCCGCGCTCGACCAACCGCATCAGCGTCAGCGCCTCGCGCAGCACATCGACTTCGCGCGGAAAATTAAGCCGCAGCGTGTCAATAGCATTTTTTGCTGCCGTAAACTGCTGACTTTCGTAATATCCCTGCGCCACAGCAAGTTGCGCCCGCGCCTCCTTTTCCTTGCCGCAAGCCGACAACAGGCATAGCGCCATCGCCATGCAACAGCAGGTTAAGGCATTTACTAACTGCGCTTTATGTTTATAAAACTTGGTTTGTCTCTTGTATTTTTTCGTTTCCATAGTGCTGCAAATTTCCTGCAAACATACTATCTATTTTTCAATCTGCCAAATTTATTCGTTTTCCCTTTTCACGAAAAATATGTACTTTTGCAGGCTGTAAACTCTATGATGACAGAGATTGATATAATAAAACAGCCTGTAACAGAGCAATTTGCGGAGTTTGAAGCCGCTTTTGAGGCTGCCCTTTCAAGCGAAACGCCGTCGATATGCGCCTCTATTACTTCGCTGCACCGTTCGGGTGGCAAGCATATTCGCCCCCTGCTGCTGTTGCTTACTGCGCGGGCTTGCGGACAGGTTACGCCTGCCGCCGTACAGTCGGCTGTGCTGCTCGAACTGCTGCATACCGCCTCGCTCGTGCACGACGATGTGGTTGACGACACTTCGCGCCGCCGCGGTACGCCCTCGCTCAACGCCCTGCACGGTAACGCAGTGGCTGTGCTCGTCGGCGATTTTATCCTCGCCAGTATGATGATTCGCGCCATCGCAACTGTTGACAAGCAGATTGTCAGTATGATAGCCGCCCTCTGTCGCGATATGGCGGAAGGCGAGATCCGGCAGTTGGACAACACCGCCGAGGCAGCCCTATCCGAAGCCGACTATCTGGCTGTGCTCGAGAAAAAAACCGCCGGACTGCTCTCTGCCTGCACCGAGATAGGCGCCATCACCGCCGGAGCGACGCACCCGACGCAGCTGCTCTGCCGCTCGTTCGGCGACCTGATGGGTATCTGTTTCCAGATAAAAGACGATATCTTTGATTATTTCGACAATGCCGAGACGGGCAAACCCAGCGGCAACGACCTGCGCGAAGGCAAAGTTACCCTGCCACTGCTCTACGCGCTCTCAACAGCGCCCGACGCCGAGAAAACCCGCTATCTCAGCATACTGCAAAACAAACAGTTTACCCCCGACAACACCGCCGCCCTGATACGCTTCGCCAAAGAGCGCGGCGGAATAGAATATGCCGAGCGCCGAATGAACGAATACAAAACGCGAGCCACAGCCCTAATCGACAACCTGCCCGCATCCGACGCCAAAGACAGCCTGCTGCGACTGGCGGAATTTATCACCGCGAGGAGACATTAAGTGTGCCATGCACGAAAAAAACGCAACAAGCCCCGGAACCTGCTTCTTCCGGGGCTTGCGAGTTATTATAAATTAAAAACTATATGCGCTTATTTTACTACCACTTTCTTGATAGCGCCGTCGCCAAAGGCTGCGATATAGATGCCTGCGGGGAGACTGATGGTTGTCGTGCCCGAGACTGTCGCCGTCTTAGCGAGCGAGCCGGTGATGGTGTAAATCTTCAGCGTCGTCGGAGCGGCTGCCGTAGCATAGAGCACGCCCGTCGCACCGTAGGCTGTCGTTGCGGCTACGGCTTCGGATGCTTCAACTGTTTCAACGCCGGTAAACTTGATGCTGAGGTTCTTGTTGACCGTCGCGATGACGAATGTCAGTGAGCCGTCGGCATTCTTTGTTACAGCGGCTTCGAGCGGTGTGCCGTTGTCAGTAATAGCAATATTATCAACATTATAGCCATCTTTCGGGGTTACCGTGATCGACAGCGGCGAGCTGATACCCCAAGCGAATACGCCCGGAAGCGGTTGCTTGCCAATCGAAGCAAATGTCAGACCCGGATTCGAGAACACAGCTACCTGATGCCCGTAGTTGGGAACGTAGTCGTTTTCGTTGTAAATCAGGAACTTGCCAAGAATCAGGAAGTCGTACAGTTTGCCATTGATTTCAACGAGCTTCGCACCTGTGTGGCTCGTACCGTTGTAAACAGTACCGTTGTCGGCAATTACAACTACTAATTCATACGAGCCGATTGCGCTCGGGAACGGAAGTCCGTCCTTATCCATTGTTGCTGCAATCGGATGGTCGTAGTCGCCATTGAAAATATAGTAGTAGCCGAGTATTGTGCCAACTTCTTTTTCGGTAATGCCTTTTTTCAGACTTGCTTTGACAGCGTGCTGATTGCCATCATAGCGGACATCTTCAAGCGTAACGCCATCGAAACCAACCGGATCGAAATCGAACAAATCAGCTGTTACGAATTTCGGCTCGCCAACCTGTACCAACAGGGTTTTTGCACCGATGGTTTTGCCAATAGTAGGCGATCCGGTCGCTCTGTCAACAACATAAACGATAATAGAATAGAAATCTGCACGCGATGTTTGTTGTTCGGGTAATGTTAAGAGGAAAGTGTCCTGAGAGCCGCTATTATATTTATTGATATACTTTATCCCTGCAGGAGTTACAGGCACAGTTCCGGAATTACTGAGAGTGTCTCCATCAAGAGTTGCCCAGTATTCATAAGCCGACAGAGTTGCGTCAGAGCCATCTTCCTTGTTTTTCAATTTTCCCGGGTCGATTACTACATCGCCGCCGTAATACGGAAGTTCGATTTTTGCGGGCAGATTGAAGTCGTAAACCTGTTTCTTTAGATAGGTTTCCAAATCAACAAAAGCATAACCGCCGTCAGCAGCAGCTACAACTATATATCCGTCAACAGTTACATTCGCTACACTTGCGCCGGCCTTAATATAAATAGGACCGTCTCCAAAGAGAAGTTCCGTTTCTTGCACGCTACTAATACCGTATCCTCCACCGCCGATGGTTTTGTCTTTGCCATCACCCGTGTAAGTGAAGTTCTTAATGTTCAGCGTAGGCGTTCCGGTAAACGATGCACCTGAATTAATGTCAGCAACTGCAATTCCGGAAGTAGTAGTAAGTCCGTCGATGTTAACTGTTGCGCCGCCATTCTCTACCCACAAAGCGGGTGCAACATTATTGGCAGTTACGTTTTTAATATTAACCGTAGAACCGTCTGCCACTGCAATAGCACCAACAGCTGTCTTTGGTGTAAGAGCCGCAAGATTAATACCTCCACCGTTGGTCGCAGCTCTAATAGCTCCATTTCCATCCAAAGTCAAGTTTTCAAAAGTAACGGTAATGGTTACACCTGCAGGTGCTTGTTGTGATAATGATGGTCTATAATCACCGTTAGCGTTTACCGAAAAAATGTTTTGCCATGAATAGTCCGGAGATTGAGGATAAACGGCACCGTTATATCCTCCGTAAAGTTTATCAGTTCCTTGACCGACAGCTTTAATAACAACAGTGCCCTGACCGATAATTGTCACGTTGTTGTTAATAAGGATTACTGTATCAACAAGATATGTGCCGGCGGGGATTGTTACCGTTCCGCCGATTCCGGCAGCATCAATAGCCTGTTGAATAGCATAACCTGTTGTACCACTTACGGTTACAGCAGCTCCATGCAATAAGTTAGCACTTCCCACAGTAAGCAGGAATACTGTGAAGATAATTGTTTTGAATGAGTTAAAAATCTTTTTCATAGGTTGTTATAAATTAATGAATTAATAAGTAAATTCTAATCTATATGCTGCCTAAAATCACCTCATCGGTTTTATAGAAAGCGGTCAAAGGTAAGGAGAAGTTCCGAGTTGACAAAAAATAAATTTAACTTTTTTATTCTTAAATTTAATGAAAATTTTGTTAGATTTTGTTATTCGCTGGTTATTAGTGGTTTAGGCTGGGTGATTTTTTTTAGGATTTTTCGTCTGCCGTTCGTTTCATCACGAGGGGGTATCGTTCGGGATATTTCAGGCTGTCGATTTCCAGATCGACATCCAGACTGTCCCAGCGAATGGCGTTTCTGCCTTCCATTTTCACGTCGAAAATATCGGAGGTCTTGGCGTTTCTGAACCACGGCAAACGTCCGTACGACACGAAATAATCTCTGTCGGACACTGAGATAAAAATCCCGTCGGGCATAATAGAACGCACACTAACGGATGTAGTCGCGGTATTTTTTTCTGAAATCTTCTGCATGTTCATTTACTATTTCTAATGCGGTTTGTAATTCTTTCTTCTTAAACCCGTAGTTGCTGTCTAATTCGACATTTGGTTCGAGCCAGATTTTCGCTTCGTTGTCGTCTTTAAATACGTGAACGTGTGCTCTATTCTCCTCATTTGAGTGAATACTGAATCGAAATCCCTTTTCTGACAAAAAACTTGGGCTCATAGTTCCTTTTTGTTATCAATTAGCTCGTAATTAGCGTTTTAATGTACCTGCACGGCACCGAAACGCATTATTACGCAGGCAAAATTACTGAAAATTTTCAGAAAGGGCAAGAAATTTCGAAAAAAAATCGTACCTTTGCGAAAAAGATAAGCGCAAAACGATGAAACAGCGATTTTATTTTGACACTTCGGTCTTCGGCGGCGTATATGATGCTGAATTTGAGGAAGCTACGTTACAGCTTTTCGAACGAGTAAAGTTGGGCGGCGTGGTTTGCGTTTATTCTGATTTGACGGAATCGGAGCTTGTCAGGGCACCTGAAAATGTCCGCGAATATTTCAAAACGCTGCCTTCGGACAATATGGAACGGATTACAATAGACGATGAGATCATTGAACTCGCGTCGAAGTATCTGGAAGAGAAAGTCGTCGGTCAGACAAGTTTTGACGACTGCCTGCACATAGCTGCGGCAACGATTAACAAGGTAGATATGCTGGTAAGTTGGAATTTCAAGCATATAGTCAACGTTTACCGTATCCGTGGCTATAATTCCATTAACCTGAAAATGAACTACATATCGTTAGAAATACGTTCACCCAAAGAAATAATTGAGTATGGAGACTAAAACGAAAATCAGAGCTAAAACATTCGATACTGTTAAGACATTCAGGGAGATAAAGGAAAAAATCTCTTTGGAGTTAGTCGGCAAATCGAGTCGCGAAATCAAAGCTTACTTGCAGGCAAACAGTTTGCGGCTGCAATCGTAAATTTTTCTGACCGGATAGCAGAAATTTCAGAAATTCGTCGTACCTTTGCCGCGAATTTTTACGGGGGTGCCTTACTTTTCAGGCTGAGATCATACCCTTACTACCTGAACCGGATAATGCCGGCGTAGGAAGATGTAAGTTTACGTATCTTTTAATCCCCTTTTTTATTAATATATTATTAAGGTATAATGAAAAAGGTATTTATTGCAGGGCTTGCCGCGTTGACGGGCGCCGTCGGGCTTACTGCGCAGGAGCTTGACACGGCGCGTGTCTATCAGCTCAATGAGATTGTTGTTTCTGCCGTTGCGGCACGACAGGAGACGCCCGTCGCGTTCCAAAATCTTTCCGCTGCGCAGCTGGCGACGAATAATACGGGGCAGTCGCTGCCGTACCTCTTCGCCGGCACGCCATCGCTGACCCTCACTTCCGACGGGGGCAACGGCATCGGCTATGCCACTTTCCGCGTGCGCGGTACGGACGCCAACCGCATCAATTTCACGGTTGACGGTGTCCCGGTTAACGACAGCGAGAGCCACGGCGTGTTCTGGGTCAATATGCCCGACTTCGCCTCGTCAACGGGGCAGGTGCAGATACAGCGCGGGGCGGGCACTTCGACCAACGGCGCGGCGGCGTTTGGCGCTACGGTGGCGATGCAGACGATGAAACCGTCGCTTTCGCCATACGCCGAGGCGATTTCATCGGCAGGCTCGTATGGCACGTTTACCAACACGGTGAAGGGCGGGACGGGCCTTGTTGGCGAGCATTTCGTGTTCGACGCACGCTATTCAAACGTGAAAACCGACGGTTACATCGAGCGGGCGCGGGCGGAGATGAACTCGTATTATGCTTCGGCGGCGTACTATGGCGGTCAGACGATGCTCAAATTCCAGACTTTCGGCAGCAGCGAGAACACGTATCAGGCATGGAATGGCGTTGACGCCGCTATGCTCGCCACCAACCGGCGCTATAACAGTTGCGGCGCTTATGACGACGATGGCGTTACCAAGTTCTACGACAACCAGACCGACAACTACTGGCAACACCACTACCATCTCCTTGCCACGCAGCGTTTTAACCGTTTCGATATGAACCTCACCCTCCATTACACCGACGGGAAAGGCTATTACGAAGATTATAAGGAAGACGCCAAATACGCATCCTACAAGCTGCCAAACTATACCGACGGCGATGGAAACGTACTGAAACGTACTGACCTCGTCCGCCGCAAATGGCTGCGTAACGATTTCTACGGTGGCATCTTCCGCCTTAATTATACGCTCGAACGCCTGCAAGCCACCTTTGGAGCGTCGGTCAATAACTACGTCGGCGACCATTTCGGACGTGTGATGTGGGTGCGTACCGCTTACATTCTGCCCCAGCCCGACTACGAATATTACCGTAACCGCGGCGAAAAGCTCGATTACAACGCCTATCTAAAAGCCTCGTACCACTTTGCTGACGGTTTCAACGCCTACGCCGATATGCAGTACCGCGGCATTGATTACCGCATCAACGGCAGCGACGACAAAGCCGGCGACAACCTGCACGTAGCCCGCAAGTTCGATTTTTTCAATCCCAAAGCGGGTCTGAACTACTCGCAAGGCGGACATAACGCCTACGCCTCGTTTGCCGTCGCCCACCGCGAGCCTAACCGCGACAATTTCACCGAAAACGGTCCCTCGGCGCAACCCACTTTCGAGACGCTCCACGACTGGGAAGCGGGTTACACGTTTACCCGTCCGGCGTTCAGCGCAGGCGTCAACCTGTATTATATGGACTACGACAACCAACTGATCCTCAACGGGAAAATCAGCGAAATAGGCGAGCAGCTGACCTCGAATATCCGCAGCAGTTACCGTGCGGGCATCGAGCTGACTGCGGGTGTGCGGCTCGCGCCCTGCCTCCGCTGGGAAGGCAATGCCACGCTGAGCCGTAACAAAATACGCGATTTCATCGAGTATGTGGACACCTACGACGCCGACTGGAACGACCTTCCGCAGACGGAAAACAGCCTCGGCACGACGGATATAGCCTTTTCGCCGTCGGTCATCGCAAACAGCCGTTTTGACTTTGCGCTGAAAGGCTTCTCGGCGTCGTTTTCATCGTCGCATGTCGGGCGTCAGTATCTCGACAACACCTCGTCGCGCACGAGCAGTCTCGACCCGTATTTCGTCAATAACCTGCGCGTCGGGTACGCTTTCAAAACGCAGTATGTCAAAGAGATATCCATAGACCTAAGCATCAACAACCTATTCAACGAGATGTACGAAACGAACGGCTGGGTGTGGACCTACATCCTCGGCGGCGAGCGTATGCAGGAAGCAGGCTACTTCACGCAAGCCGGAACGAATGCGATGGTGAGGGTGGGGTTAAGGTTTTGAGGAGCCTTTCAACTTTCTGCCGAGAGCGGTCAGGCGGTATTTCTGGGTGGGGCTGCGGGGCGAATCAGGCTGGGTCATTTCGATTAGACCGGCTTTGAGGGCGGGACGGAGGAAGTCGGTCTTGAAATAATGAGTATTGCGAAGGTTCAATAACAACATCAGTTCTTTTTTTCCAAGCGCTTCTTCCTGCATTTTAAGCAACAAGTTATTTACTTGGGTGGTAACAACGTTTACTTGGGTGGTTACTTGTTCGTTTTTTGAACTTACTTGGGTGGTAATTTGTTCGTTTTTTGAACTTACTTGGGTGGTAACTTGTTCGTTTTCGCTGCTTACATGGGGGGTAATATGTGCATTTTTACCCTTTACTTGTTTGTTTTTATCCCTTACATGGGGGGTAGCTTGTTTGTTTTCGCTGCTTACTTGGGGGGTAGCAATATTCTGACTGCCAGCGCGTTTAATCATTTCCTCCAAGCGGGAGGAATATTCGTTTACTTGGGTGGTAACATATTCACCCTCGACGTCTTCGTTTCTCGGCATAATAACAATGAAGCGCTCTCCTTCAACATCGTTAATAAACTGAATATCAGGAAACAAGTTCATTGCGCGTTTAAGTCCGGTTCCAAGACCGCTGAAAGGCATGGTATGGATGCCGAAAGCCACTATCTGATTATTTCGTATCACCGGATTGCCATAGCCTAAATCGGCAACAGTCAGACTGTTAGGCAATTTACCCGGGCTGACTATTTCCACCCTGTTATCGAAAATCATCACTCTGATAGGCGCATTTTTGAAGTAATCGCGGTGCAGGAGAGCGTTTTGAACCACCTCTTCAAGCACGATGCGCGGAATTTCCAACTCGCCGACAGTATTAAAACCGCGTCCGTGCTGCAAATGTTTAAGGTTTGACGTGAGAAACATCATCGTTTGCTTAAATATCTCAGGGATAGTGCCTTTCAGGTCATCGGGTTTGCTGCGGTAGTTTTCGCCACCGGCGTCGTTGCCGAGATACGAAATAGTCTTAACCGTGAAAGCCGGTCTGATGGTTTGAGGTTCAATTCCGAAGTACAGCAGCCCTGCAAGCGTGATTCTGCCATTGCGCAGAATACGTTTTGCCTGCAAAGCCCTCTCGTAGGTCATTCCCATTTCTTTGTAACTGCGTCCGAACTCTTTCCTGAAATAGGCGGCAAACAGCCTCTCGTCGAGGTCGTCAATGACGGTTTCAAACACTTCCGCTTCTTCGGCAAACATCATCCCGCCCTGCTGATATAGCCGCACAATCTCGACGTTCTCGGTCAGACGTCGTTTGTCGGCGCCTTGTTTAATCCAGATTGCGCCGTTGAGGTCTTTGTAAGGCTTGCCGGCGCCCTCATCGACATAGACGACAAGCACGTACCTGTTGCCCGCTTCGGTTGGCGCTTTCACTACTTCGGTGAGGATATGTACAAGCGGTTTGCATAGTTCTACTGCGATGGTCGATACGCGACTGCTCGTGCTTTGAATAGCCTTATAGTCAAGCCCCTCGATGCGTCCGGTCTTGTCTTCGACGCCAAAAAGCAGGATGCCTCCGCGCGAATTGGCGAATGCAATCATCTCGGCGGCAATCTTTTCCTGATTGTCGAACTTCAGTTTGAACTGAACCTTACTGGTCTCGCCAAGCCGAGTGGTCTCAAGTAGTTCCTCTGCGGTCATACGTTTGTTTTAAGGGTGCAACATTGCCATAAAACTCCTTTTCTTGTAAATTAAAACACTGCAAAGTTAGCTAAAATTTTCGTTAACCGAGAAATTTCTCCGTAATTTATTTGGTTGGTAACTGAAAAACAGTTACATGCCATTTATTACTTAATTCTGGGTATTTCCAACTGCTTGCAGATAGCATTTGCCAGAATGTCTTTAATCTCATTGTGTCGAGGTACGGAAGCAAAACTGCCGGTAGCGTCATTCTGATACCATGAATGATTGCTGCCTTCACGCAACAACGAACAGTTATACTGTCGGATATGCTTTATTAGATGAGAGCGTTTCATGCTAATTCCAACTTTCGCAGAAAATGCTTCTTCCCGGCGTACAGTTCTTGCGTTCTCGCCCTTTTAATATCCAACGCCTCCGTGATACATTCCAATAAGTTGAGGCTCAACTCCTCTATCGTTTGCGCCTGCGAAATAGCCTCCGGGACTTCTTCACATTGACCTACGTACCAACCGTCTTCCGTTTGAGTAATAATCACATTGTAACTCATTTGCGTTTATTTGAATTATAAAACACTGCAAAGGTAGCTAAAATTTTCGTTAACCGAGAAATTTCTC
>JAISTS010000048.1 GCA_031272455.1 Tannerella sp.
TCAAAAAAAATGGAAAAATAATTTTTAGATTTATCAAAAGATGAAAAAAGGATTTAGTTACCAAGATGTTTATGAGCGTCATTATCAGGCGTTTATAAACGAAATGCGGGAAAAGGAAAGGCAGTATCTCACCGACCGCAAACGACAGCTTGACGCGATTAATAAGCTGCTCGAAATCTGCCAAAAAGAGATTGATTTTCAGCTTGATACGTCCATTTCTTTTATGGATGTGTTGAGCCGCAAACTCGACTCCGACAACGTACAATGGCGGCTCGAAGTTGAAAGGACTATCCGCGCAGCTGTGGCGCAAGCTGGATGTTATGCCTCGACTGTTGAGGCTATACGCCCGATTATGACCGTGTTAAATCGCGGAAACGACCCGTTATCTGTTGCGAGTTGGCGAAGTGGCGACAGCGGCGGAAGTTTGCCGTTTGGCGTGCCTGAACGAAACCGAGTGGGCGACCGTCCCTTGATGCAAAAAATTGTCAAATCAATCAAGAATGAGCCTAAAATGCTGACTGACACCACATTACAGCTGCATCCGAGTTTGTACCCTGTTTCGTTTTATCAATTCTTGACAGCCGACCGAGACGGCGCAGATTGGCAGCAAATAGAGACTTACGCGGCTGACAATCTCGAAGCCGCAATTTTGCCCATCAGCCCCGAAAGCGCACAGGTTTTGTTCAGTTGGGCGCAATTCAGGGGATTAGTTAAATAACTTACTTAAAATCAAAGAAATGAGTAATATTAATAGAAAAATTTATGACGCGGTACGGCAGGCGTCGAAAACCGTCCGGATGCCGGAAGCCGTGCCCGTCATTGTTTGCGAGAGGTCAGGCGAACGCGAGAGTGCGCAATTGTCCACAAAAGCGTTGGAAGAGGCGAGAAAATCAATGCCGGCAAGTGTCCGAAATCTCATTGACGCGAGAGCAGCACACCAAGCCGCGATAAGGGCGTATTACGACGTTGGCGGCAGTCCGCAGGTGGACGAACGCGAGTTGTCGGCTGCACAGCTCCGAGCGTGGAAACTCGTAGAAAAAGCGAAAATGCTGATAACCGACGCTGAACTACAAATGTACATCGAGCAGCGCGAGAACCCTCGTATCAAAGTTTGAATAACCGTCTGAAATAGACACAAATAGATGAAATATGAAAGGTGTAAAGACAGGCGGCAGACAGCGAGGAACGCCGAACAAAATCACCGCAGACGCGAGAGCCTTTATAGGCAAATTGCTGGATAGTCAGGGCGATACGCTATTTGATGACTTCGCGAAAATAGAACCATATCAGCGTCTAAACTTGCTCGAACGGCTTCTGCCCTACATTGTCGCAAAGGTTAAAGACCAGCCCGATGCGAAGTTATCGCCGATTGAGGAGTTTTTCGCCAAGCGGCTCGAACAGGTGAAGCATCCTGTTTATGATGACAGCGACGACAGCGACGACTTCACCGATGCCGACTAACGGCGGGGGGGGGTAGGGGGTTGATTTTGATTTCAAGAAATCGCGTCAAATACCAACCCCCTCAAAAAAACCGCAACGGAATTTTTGGATTTAGTTATTGATAATCAAAATATTAAGCGTCTCACAGCTATTGCTGTGGGGCGTTTTTTTTGTTGTCAAAGAAAAAAATCGTATCTTTGCGGCGATGCCGTAAGGTATTGTTTTAAATTCATCGAGCGCCTCACGAAACAACGGTTTCGGGGGCGCTTTTTTAGTTGAGGGACAAAAAGGGGACAATTTAGAGAAAGCAAAACCGCCAAACTATTGATTTAAAGGGGTTTGTCGGTAAATGAGGTTGTCTCGCCAGGATTCGAACCTGGGCAAACAGAACCAAAACCTGTTGTGCTACCATTACACCACGAGACAAACTATAATAAGATTTTATTTTTATTTTTAGCGGCGCAAAGGTACGCATTAATTTCTGTCCGGCAAAAAATTTCGGATAATTTTTTTGCGTTTCACCTTGCAATCAGCAAAGTATAGTTTTTCTTGCCGCGCTGGACGAGTAAATATTTACCGTTCAGCAGTTTATCCGTATTAATGATTTCGTCCTGATTCGACAGTTTTTCTTTATTCAGGCTGATGCCGCCGCTTTGTATGAGTTTGCGCATCTCGCCTTTCGAGGGGAATATGGCAGCTTTTTCGGTACAGAGGTCGATGGCTTTGATGCCTGCCGAAAGTTCGTCGCGCGAGATTTCAAACTGCGGAACACCCTCGAAAACAGCCAGCAGAGTCGGCTCGTCTAATTTTTTCAGCGCTTCGGATGTCGAGTTGCCAAACAGTATTCCCGACGCTTCGACAGCCGTATCGTAATCGTCCTGCGAGTGCACCATAACGGTAAGTTCCTGTGCAAGACGTTTTTGCAGAGGACGCAGATGTGGAGCGGCGTCCTGCTCGGCTACGAGGGCATTGATTTCATCGCGATCGAGTGCAGTAAATATCTTGATATATTTTGCGGCGTCGGCATCGCTCACGTTCAGCCAGAATTGATAGAAGGCATAAGGCGTGGTACGATTGCGATCGAGCCAAACGTTACCCGTTTCCGTTTTCCCGAACTTACCGCCGTCGGCTTTCGTTATCAGCGGACAGGTCAGCGCGAACGCTTCGCCGTTCAACTTACGACGTATCAGCTCCGTACCTGTCGTGATATTGCCCCACTGGTCGGAGCCGCCCATCTGCAAACGGCAATTTTCGTTTTCGTAAAGGAACAGGAAATCGTATCCCTGCATCAGTTGATACGAAAACTCGGTGAATGACAAGCCTGTACCCGAATCGCCTTCGAGGCGTTTCTTTACCGAGTCTTTTGCCATCATATAGTTGACAGTGATATGTTTACCTATGTCGCGTATGAAGTTGATGAACGAATAATCCTTCATCCAGTCGTAGTTATTGACCATTTTCGCGGCGTTGGGAGCGTCGGAATCAAAATCCAGAAAGCGCGCCAGCTGTTTTTTGATACAATCCTGATTATGCCTCAGGATAGTCTCGTCGAGCAGGTTGCGTTCTGCCGATTTCATTGACGGGTCGCCTATCATACCTGTCGCGCCGCCAATAAGGGCTATGGGGCGATGTCCGGCTCGCTGGAAATGCTTAAGCATCATAACACCAACGAGATGCCCGATGTGCAACGAATCGGCTGTAGGGTCAATCCCGACATAAGCGGAAGTCATCTCTTTCTGTAACTGTTCTTCTGTGCCCGGCATCATATCGTGTATCATACCGCGCCAGCGTAATTCTTCAACAAAATTTATTTTCATTCAATCTTCGATTTTGAGGCTGCAAAGTTAGAAAAAAAATGCAGGTAATTGAATTATTTCGAGTATATTTGCAGGCTAAACTTAATAAAAATTAACACTTATGAACAAGCGAATAGGAAAATACAACGTGATAGTCAATGCGTTGGCGATTTTTGCGGTGATAGTGTCGGGGCTGATTGGCTCGGAAGCGCTGGGATATATCGCCTGCATAGTCATCGCGTTGAGTTTCGTGCAGTTAACTTGCACATTTGCGATGTACGGACGTCAGGGGGCGCGGCTGGCATCCGATGCTGCGAAAATTTTTGCCGGAGTATTTGCGGCGGTCGGTTTGCTCGTTTACACGGTGCATCTGACGGCGATTTTGCGCAGCGATGTCAATATCCTGCAAGGCTCTTTGCCCGAATTTCTGTACAGCCTCGACCTGCTGGCAAACTGTCTGATGGGCGTGGCTACATTTTTCAGCTGTATTGGCGTAAAAGTCAGAAGCGTAGCCGATCGAGTGCTGAAACTGATGCTGATGTTGAACATTGTCGTAGCCGCATCGTGCTATATCGTGCCGCTGTATGCCGAGCCGATTTGGGGCGTAGTGCTCATAAACTTCTGGTGCATTTATTTTATTGCCCTTGATATATTGGCATTTATACATTTTTCGGGTCGAAAAGGATAAGAATACGAAAAATTATCCGTATCTTTGCGGGTTTAAGACAGAACAAAAAGACAAATTATGGGTAAAATAATTTCAATAGCAAACCAAAAAGGTGGCGTCGGAAAGACGACTACGGCTATCAATCTGGCGGCGTCGCTGGCGGCGCTCGAAAAGAAAGTGCTCGTTGTTGACGCTGACCCACAGGCAAATGCGTCGTCGGGGCTGGGCGTTGACCTTACCAAGACGGACTGTTCGCTCTACGAATGTCTGATCGAAGACGCTGAAGCCGCCCAAGCCATCGTGCCCACATCGCTCGACAATCTGAAAGTCCTGCCGTCGCACATCGACCTTGCCGGAGCCGAAGTTGAGCTTTTCTCGATGGAAAACAGGGAAAAAATAATGCTCAAAGCCATCGCCCCGCTCAAGAACGATTACGATTTCATCCTGATCGACTGTTCGCCATCGCTTGGACTGATTACGGTAAATGCCCTCACGGCAGCCGATTCGGTTATTATTCCGGTACAGTGCGAATATTTTGCACTCGAAGGCTTGGGCAAACTGCTGAATACCATCAGGATAATCAAGTCGAAGCTCAATCCGGCGCTCGAAATCGAAGGTTTTCTGATGACGATGTACGACTCGCGTTTGCGCGTAGCCAATCAGGTCTATGAAGACGTCAAAAAATCGTTCAACGACCTGCTGTTCACTACTGTTATTCAGCGCAATGTAGCGCTTGTCGAGGCATCCAGTTTCGGACAGCCGGCGCTGCTTTACGATGCCGATTCAAAAGGCTCGGCAAACTATATCAAATTAGCTCAGGAATTAATCGAAAAAAACAAATAAAGCACTATGGCAAAGAAACATACCAACAGACTTGGGCGCGGTCTTGATGCCTTAATTTCGACCGAGGGACTGACAACGGGCGGTTCGTCGTCGATCAGCGAAATCGAGCTGAGCAAAATTGAGCCTAATCCCGACCAGCCGCGCTCGGTGTTCGACACTGATGCGCTCGAAGACCTTGCCGCTTCGATACGTGCCTACGGCATCATCGTGCCTATCACGCTGAAAGAAGTTTCCGAAGATAAGTATCTGATTATCGCGGGCGAACGTCGCTATCGCGCTGCCCTGATGGCAGGATTGGAGCGTGTGCCGGCATATATCAAGACGGCAGCCGACGAAAATGTTGCAGTGATGGCGCTGATTGAGAATATCCAGCGCGAAGATTTGAACGCAATAGAAATAGCGCTCACGTATCAGAAACTGATTGATTCCAACGATTTTACGCAGGAACAGCTAAGCGAGCGCGTTGGCAAAAGACGTGCTACTATAGCTAACTACCTGCGCCTGCTCAAACTTCCGGCGGTGATACAGGTCGGACTCAAAGACCGCCAGATAGAAATGGGACACGCACGCGCCCTGCTGCCCGTCGAAGATCCCGAAGTGCAATTGGCTATATATGAGCAAATTCTCCACGACGGACTGTCGGTACGCAGCGTCGAAGAGCTTGTTCGCCACGTCGGCGAAACGCCCGAAGAAGAGCCGACACCGACCGTAGCGCCGAAAAAGAGCAAAAAGCAAAGCCTGCCCGACGATTATACGAGCTTGCAGGAACATCTGTCGAGCTTCTTCGGAGCCAAAGTCAAACTGACTTACGACAGCGCAAGCGGCAAAGGCAAAATCACAATCCCGTTTCAGACGGAAGAAGAGCTTGAAGCCATTATGGGTTTGCTCGACAAGATGAAACAATAAAACAAGAACGAGGTGGGATGTTGTCGCAACATATTGACAATTACGCTCTTAATGACAACGGGCGGTTTCCTGCACCAAGCGAAGGCGCAGGACGAGTCAACGCGCGACAGTCTGCAAATCATAGCAGACTCGTTAGTTGTCCGCGATATGTTGGATAATGCGGCTGCGCGGATGGAAATCGGAGCGACGTCGGATTTTCGTCCTGTACCGAAGCGGGCGGTCATCTGTTCTGCCATTTTCCCCGGACTGGGGCAGATTTACAATCGCAAATACTGGAAACTGCCTCTCGTTTACGGCGGATTTATGGGCTTTATCTATGCCGTTTCGTGGAACAACAAGAATTACCGCGATTATGCCGACGCCTACCTGTATATTACCAACGACGCGAAAGAGTTCCCCGACGCGCCGGAGATGTGGGACGATAGCTGGCAGAGCTTTGTACCTGCCGGACGCGACCCTGCCGACTATCTGAACGACTCCAGTTTTAAGAGCCGTCTGAAAAACGGCAAGGATTTTTACCGTCGATACCGCGACTTGAGCATTATCCTCACCGTCGCGTGGTATCTGATATGTATGGCTGACTCGTATGTTGACGCCCAGCTGTTCGATTTTGATATTTCGGACAATCTGGCGTTGCGCATCGCACCTGTCGTCAGCCCCCGTACAGCCTACAGTTCAGGGCTTTACGGCATAAGTTGCAGTTTTAATTTTTAATCGATATGAGAAAAACGGCATACATATTAATAATATTGTCGGCTTTGTGCCTTGCGTTACCGATAGCGGCGCAGAACGAAGAAATCAGCGAAGAGGAATTTTCGGAGCTGTCTGAAGACACCACTTTCGCTTCCGTAGGGATGATGCCCGAAGTGCTCGATGAAAACGTGAGTAAGCTGCTCCAGAGCTGGCACGTGCAGCATTTTTCGCAGACAGAAAAATATTGCCTTGACGACGAGCAGGACGTTTACTTTGCCGACAGCGTTTTTGAAGAGCGGTTGCAGCGCCTGCCCTGCATTATCCCGATGGACTACAACTCAAACGTACGCAAATGTATCGACCTGTATGCGGGACGCCGCCGCGAGCTTGTACGCTATATGATGGGAATGGCAGACCTGTATTTTCCTGTATTTGAGCAAATTCTCAACCAGTATGACCTTCCTGACGAGCTGAAATATCTTGCTGTTGTCGAGAGCGCCCTCAAGCCCAATGCCCTGTCGCGCGTAGGAGCCGCCGGTCTGTGGCAATTTATGCTGCCGACCGCCAAGATCTACGGGCTTGAAGTCAACAGCCTTATCGACGAGCGTTTAGACCCGTTCAAAGCCACCCACGCTGCCTGCAAATATTTCAAAGAGATGTATGACACTTATGGCGACTGGCATCTCGTACTTGCCGCCTACAACAGCGGACCGGGCAATGTCAACAAAGCCATTCGGCGGTCTGGCGGCAAAACCAATTTCTGGGAGATTTTCAAGTATTTGCCCCGCGAGACGCGCTCGTATGTGCCACTGTTTATAGCTGCCACATACATAATGACTTATCACTGCGAACACAATATCTGTCCTATCCAGACCAGCCTTTCGTTAGCATCGGATACGATTATGGTTGACCGTTTGCTGCATCTGCAACAAGTGGCTGACGTACTGAATGTTGACATCGAGTTGGTGCGTCTGCTCAATCCCCAGTACAAACGCGAAATCGTGCCGGGCAGCATTATGCCGTCGCCGTTGAAACTGCCTGTCGCTGCGACGCTTGCCTATATCGACAATGCTGATTCGGTAAGTCTTTATCGCGTTGAGGAGTTGCTGGCGGGATGTTCGCCGGTGAGTCTGTCGGGCGAGATAAGCAACGACCCGCGCAAAGAAAAAATACGTCATACGGTCGAGGCGGGCGAAAACCTTTACACCATTGCCAATCGCTACGGCGTTACTGCACGCGACATACGGAAATGGAACGGGCTTAGCTCAAATCGCGTGCCCAAAGGACGAAAACTGACTATTAATATCGACAACGGCGGACTGACTTATGCCGCACAGACGCCTCAACCGAAAGAACAGGACACAAAAACTGCATCGACGACCCAACAAAACGGCGCACAAAAAACGACCACAGCACAAGCGCAACAGCCAAAACAGACGACACAGCCAACGGCATCTGCATTACCCTCAAATGGCTCAAAATTAATATCTTATACTGTCAAATCGGGAGATTCGCTCTATTCGATATCGCGAAAATATCCGGGAGTAACGGTAGCGATGATACAAACAGCCAATAATATGGACGACGACAGGATCAGACCCGGACAGGTATTGAAAATCCCCGTAAGCTAAGCTCTTTTTTTTCAAACATAACATAAAAACAATTCAATTTTACAGAAATGGAAGCAAAAAACTTTATCCAGCAAGAGGCGGTAAGCGGCGACGAAAGCGATATGCAAAGCCGTGATAATCAGGAAGAGCTGTACCGCGAACAAATCGAGGCGTCGTTTCAGCGCCTTTTGAGCGACTATATGCAGTCGCATCACAGACAAAACAAGGGGATGATCGAGCAGGCGTTCCGCTTTGCCGATATTGCGCATGCGGGACAGAAACGCAAATCTGGTGAGCCGTATATTATTCATCCTTTGGCAGTTGCCACTATCGTATGCAACGAGATGGGGCTTGGCTCGACGTCAATCTGCGCTGCCATACTCCACGACGTAGCCGAAGATACGGAATTTAAAATCCCGGCTATCAGAAAAGAGTTCAGTAACGACCCCAAATTTGCAGACAAACTCTGCGAGATCATTGACGGACTGACGAAACTGTCCGGCGGCAAATTCGCCGAACAGTCCAAACAGTCAGCCGACTTTTTGCATCTCTTTGTTACGATGAACAAAGACATCCGGGTGGCGCTTATCAAGCTGGCAGACCGCTTGCACAATATGCGCACACTCAACTTTATGCGCTCCGACAAGCAGATGAAAATTGTCGGCGAAACGACGTATATTTTTATCCCGCTGGCGCACCGCCTCGGACTTTACGCCATCAAAACGGAGCTTGAAAATCTCTGCCTCAAGTACGAGCATCCGGACGCATACAACGAAATCGA
Source organism: Tannerella sp. (assembly GCA_031272455.1). Taxonomy (GTDB): domain Bacteria; phylum Bacteroidota; class Bacteroidia; order Bacteroidales; family Tannerellaceae; genus Tannerella. The sequence continues at coordinate 8,737 of JAISTS010000048.1, forward strand.
CGAAAAGCTTAAAGCCAAAGAACCGTTTATGAGCACGCTGTTCGAGAAGTTCGCCAAGCCCATCGACGATAAGCTGCAATCGCTTGGCATTAACTATGTTATGACGAAACGTGTCAAGTCGCATTATTCAATCTGGAAAAAGATGACAGGAAAAAATCTGCCGTTTGAGGAAATATACGATCTATTTGCAGTCAGAATAGTGTTCGATTCGCAGGAAAACGTTACCGATAAGGATATGTGCTTGAGAATTTATTCGGCAATCACGGATATATACAAGCACCCACAACGCTTCCGCGATTATGTTTCGTTTCCGAAGACCAATGGCTACCGCTCGCTGCATCTGACAGTTATGGGTCCCGAAGGGCAATGGTTTGAGATACAAATCCGCAGCCGTATAATGGATGATATTGACGAAAACGGACTTGCGGCGCACTGGAAATACAAACGCTATAACATCGAAGAAGATCCGGAGTTGAAACGCTGGCTCGATACCATCAAAAAGCTGCTTGAAAACCCGACGCCGAATATCGGAAAATATTTTGACGGGATAATAATAGCGCCTGATGATATAGAAATCTTTACTCCGAAAGGCGACTGTCGCATACTGCCCAAAGGCTCATCGGCGCTCGATTTTGCCTACGATTTGCACTCCAATATCGGCGACCACGCCCTTGCCGCCAAAGTCAATCACCGTTCTGTCTCGGTCAATTATAAACTGCGCAGCGGCGATCAGGTTGAGATCATCACATCCAAAAGCCAAAATCCTGACAAAGAATGGCTTGATTTTGTTGTAACGCCAAAAGCGATTAGCGATATAAACGCTGCGCTGAAACACATTCGCAAGGAAAGCGCTCAGGAAGGGAAAAAAATCCTGCTCGAAGCCTTTTCAAAAGCAGGAATTGATTCGCCCCAATCGTCGATCCTTGACAAAGTTGCCGCCTTCCACGGCTTTACCGACAGGGAAGACCTCTATGTAGCAATATCCAAAGGTGATATATCTGATAATCTGGATATTAAGAAAATCCTGCGGACAAAAACCAATTTCCTGAAACTCATTACACGAATACGTACTCAGCAAAAAAAGGACAAGGAAAGCCCGTCAAAAAAAGCGCATGTCGAAGAAGAGCCGAAGTTCGACCGTAAGAAACCATTCACGCTGACAGACGAGAAGCGCGGCATCGACTACGTTCTTATGGACTGCTGCAACCCCATTCCGGGCGACGAAACGGTTGGCTTCATCGATATGGATAAAAACCAACTGCAAGTGCACAAGCGCAACTGCAAACTCGCCACGGTGATGAAAGCCACTTATGGCGACTTGATAGTGGCAACGATCTGGGACAAGCGGCAAAGTTTCTCGTTCGAGGCGACAATCAGCATCACCGGCATCGACGCAGTAGGAATGTTGGGCACTATTTCGCTGATAATATCAGGGTTCAATGTCAACATACTCAAGCTCTCAATCGAAACATCCGAAGGCATATTCTCCGGTACAATCAAACTGCGCGTACATAACACCGAAGACGTACAAAAACTCTGCGAAGAACTCTCAAAAGTAGATAATATTATGTCGGTTCATCGCATTTCGGAATAAAACATTACCTTTGTATTCAAAAACAGACAAAACGACGATGGCAGATAAGGAAAAATTGGAAACTTTGACGGCGCATATCAGTCGGTTACTTGCTCTGACCGACGAGATACGGGAGCTGGATATCTATCCTGTGTCGTTCTTCAGCCGTGCCTACGACCTAACAGGCAAAATCAACGAGTCGCTCAAGGATATTGAAGCGGCTCAAATCGAGCAGTTTGAGCAGCAAATCAGGGCGCACAGGGAACAAATCGGCACGATAGTCCCGCCTCCCGTGCCGCCGCCGCCTTTGCCCGTTACCGATACGGAAACGCCACCGACAACGCAGCCGAGCACAGTTACGCCGACTGTGGAAAAGCCATTGCCGCCGCCGCCGCCCAACGTTACTCCGAGGCATACGACGCCGTTGACGATAACGCTGAACGACCGTTTCCGTTTCAAACGCGAGCTGTTCGACGGCGACGAAACGCTGATGAACACGACGATAGCCGAACTGAACGCTCTCGGCGACTACAGCCGCAGTCTGGTATATCTCAAAAAGCATTTCACGTGGAATGTTGACGAAAACGAGACAGCCGCCGATTTCCTGTCGCTGATAGAAAAATGTTTTCACGGATAGAGACTGATATGGCAAAACTGACTGTTGTACCCACGCCGATTGGCAATCTCGAAGACATCACTTATCGAGCCGTCCGCCTCCTGAAAGAGGCTGACGTGATTTTGGCTGAAGACACGCGCACAACCGGCGTACTGCTGAAACATTACGATATCGCTACGCCGCTGCTGTCGCATCACAAATTCAACGAGCATCGGCAAGTCGGAAAAATTGCCGAGCGTATTCTGGCGGGCGAAAACATCTGTCTCGTTTCCGACGCCGGCACACCATCCATCTCCGATCCGGGATTTCTGCTCGTGCGCGAGTGTGTCCGCAGAGGTGTCGAAGTCGAATGTCTGCCGGGGGCTACGGCGTTCGTTCCGGCGCTTGTCGTATCGGGATTGCCGACCGACCGTTTCTGTTTCGAGGGCTTCCTGCCGAGAAAAGGCAGGCAGACACGTCTGCGCCAGTTAGCCGACGACGAACGCAGCATCGTCATCTACGAATCGCCATATCGCCTGTTGAAAACGCTGGAGCAGCTATCCGAGACGTTCGGACTCGACCGCCGCGCATCGGTATCGCGCGAGATCTCTAAAAAGTTTGAAGAAACGCGGCGCGGCACATTTGACGAACTCATCGCCTCGTTTGCCAACGAAGCGCCCAAAGGCGAATTTGTTATAGTAATTGAAGGAAAACAAGATTGATTTACAACTAATTATATTTACACTAAAGATTAAAGGAGTATGAAAAAGATTGTATTATTTTGCATTGGAATGGCGCTGATGGCGTCATCGTGCGTACAGAAAACAAAGTATGAAGAGCTTCAACAGGAAAACGCGCTGTTGAAAGCCGAAAAGGAGAAGTCGGCGTCGGAACTGAGCGAAGTACTGACTACACTTAACGATGTCGAAGAAAGCATTGCGAGCGTGAAAGATGCGGAGAACTATCTGAATATCAGACGTTCGGGCGAGATCAACGCGACGACTAAGGAGCAGATTGCGGCGAATGTCAAACTGATAGCAGAGACGCTGAAAGCCAACAAGGAGCAGCTCGCCCAACTGCAGGAAAAACTGAAAACGAGCGAACTCAAATCGTCGGCGCTGACGAAAACTATCAACCGTCTGAACGCCGAAATCAACGAAAAAGCCGTGATGATTGCCTCGCTTCAGGAAGAATTAATCAAAAAGGACATCCGCATCAGCGAGCTTGACGAGACAGTCGAAGTGCTGACAGCCGACATCGGCGAACTGACGGACGAGAACAAAGAGAAGTCGGATCAGCTCTACGAACAGGACCGCCAGCTCAACCGCGCATTCTATTGCTATGGCACGCGCAAAGAGCTGAAAGAGCAGAATATCCTGACCGGCGGCGGGCTGTTCTCGAAACCCAAGGCGCTGCAACAGGCTTTCAACAAAGATTATTTCAAAGCGATTGATATTCGCGACGTTACAGAAATACAGCTGTTCGACCGCAAGGCGGCTATCCGCACCAACCATCCGACCGACTCATACGAGTTTGTCAAGGACGAAAGCGGCAGCCTGACGCTGCATATTACCGACATCGCAAAATTCTGGTCGTTAAGCGAATATCTGGTAATCGAGATAGGATGAACGTCAAGTATAAGGCGCTGTTTTTCGACCTCGACGATACGCTCTGGGACACGACGCGCAACAATCGCGAATGTCTGCGCGAAGTGTTCCACGATTATCATTTCGATAATCACTACGAAACGTTCGAGGCGTTCTACAACACTTATATGCCTCATAACTTGATGCTTTGGGAACGTTACCGCAAGGGCGAAATCGACCGTCGGACGCTGATTGTCGAACGGTTGCTCTATGTCCTGCGCCCAATGGGCATTGATGATATCGACTTCATTATGAAGCTGAACGACTACTATCTGCAGCTCACGACCAACAAAACGGCGCTTGTGCCCGGCGCTATCGAACTGCTTGAATACCTGAAACCGCGTTATCGGCTGTTCATCCTGTCGAATGGCTTTCGCGAAATTCAGGCGCTCAAACTGCAAAATTCGGGCTTGGCGCCTTACATAGAGCGGATGATACTGTCGGAAGATGCCTGCATACAGAAACCAAACAAGGGCATTTTCGACTTTGCGCTCAAGAACACCAACGCACGCCGCAGCGAATCGCTGATGACAGGCGACAGCTGGGATGCCGACATCATCGGTGCCCACAATGCCCGTATTGACCAGATTTGGTTCAATCCCGAACATCTGCCCGCAGGCGATTTCGTTCCGACGTTCGAGGTCGCCGCCCTCAGCGAGATTAAGAATTTTCTCTGATAGCATTTTTATCAATAAATGCGTATATTTGCATCGCTATTCTATAATTTCTAACATTTAATTTTAAACCTGATGAAGTATTTATTCTTAACATTGGCAACATTAATTTTGAGCGCCACGACCGCGATGGCGCAGGATCCGCGAACAACGGTAACGTTTCAGGCGGGCGATTTCACTGTCAGCACCCTTTCCGAAGGCGGCGGACAAGGCAACCTCAACCAGCTGAAAGGCGCAACGCCCGAACAGCTGAAAAAATACCTGCCCGACGGCACTTTTCCGCTCGAAACGCAGGTGTTTCTCGTGCGTACCCCCAACAGCAACATAATGATTGACGCGGGGCACGGCAGAAATCTATTCAAAAACCTGCAAACGCTGGGTCTTGACGAAAGCAAAATCAACGTCATCCTGCTCACACACATGCACGGCGACCATATCGGAGGGCTGCTTCGCGAGGGCGTACCGGCGTTTCCCAATGCCGAACTGTACCTTGCAAAAAAGGAATACGACTACTGGATGAACCTCGGCGAGCGGGGCGCGTCGCAGCAGAAAGTTTTGGAGGCGTATAAAGCCAAACTGCACATTTTTGAGCCGGGAACGGTGGATAATCTCGGCAAAGAACTCGTTGCAGGCATAACTCCGATAGCCGCTTACGGACATACGCCCGGTCATACAGCATTTTATGTCCGTTCTGCCGATGCTAAATGGCTGATATGGGGCGATTTGACTCACGCAATGCCTATCCAGATGCCCTGTCCGGAAGTGGTGTTGAGCTTCGACGTCAATCCCGACAATGCCATCAAAGCCCGCAAAGCGCTGCTCGAATTTATCGTCAAAAACGGCATTACGGCAGGCGGAATGCACGTCCAATTCCCATCCGTCGGCACAATAAAAAAAGCTGACGAAGGCTATGCATATACTCCAAAATGCCTGTGTGATGAGGTCTATTGAGCACGATTAGATTGCGATTTTAATAATATCGAAAATTCGCAATGAGCTGTGCAGAGCCGCACAGCAAAGCGTATTTGAGCCGTTGGGGAAACCAACGTGCGGAAACGCCAGCGTATCTTTGCAGTCTTAAAACTGTAAATTATGTTACGAACACTCAGAATTACACTTACGACTGCATTGCTGGCATTGGCAACAACCGCAGTCAATGCTCAGGACTGGACAATGTTTCTCGGTCCCGACCGCAACAGCAAATCGCCCCAGAAAGGGCTTTTAAGAACATGGGCAGACGGCGAGCCTGCGGCGTTATGGTCTGTCGGTTTGGGCAGAGGCTATGGCGGTCCTGTAGTCAAAAACGGCAAAGTCTATCTGCTCGACCGTGACGATGAAAAGGGCGATATAATGCGCTGCTTCGACCTTGCAAGCGGCGATGAACTATGGCAGTTCGCATACGATTCACCCGGCGAAGTTCCTTTTCCCGGCTCGCGAAGCGTCCCTGCGGTCGATGACAGGTATGTCTATTCCTGCGGTACCTACGGCGACCTGTATTGTTTCGACCTGAACAGCCATCAGCCCGTTTGGAAAAAGAACATCTGGACTGACTTCGGCGGCGGCGAAAGGCTGCCCGTATGGGCTATCTCGCAATGTCCAACCATTTATGGCGAACTGCTTATCATCTCGTCGCAAGCGCCTGACGCCGGAGTAGTGGCTTACAACCGCAATACCGGCGAGGTGGTCTGGAAAACGCCAAATCTCGGCAACGAAAACTATGCCAGCCCGACAGTGCTTAAAATTCACGGCGAAGACCAGGTCGTGATGGTCAATTCGTCCACCAATCCGTTTGCCAACCCCAACGCGCCTGCAACCAAAGGCAAGGTGGTGGGCTTAGACCCCATGACCGGCGCCGAACTGTGGCGATACGACAACTGGGAATGTCATATTACCTGCGCCCCGCCCACTCTTGCGGATGACAACAAGTTGCTGATAGTAGGCGGTTACGAGCGGGGAGCGACTTTGATACAGATAAATAAAGCGGCAGACGGCAAGTTCAGCGTTGCCGAACTGTTCACTACCACCGATTTTGGCGACCAGACCAAATCGGCGCTCTACCACAACGGCTGTTTCTACGCTATGTATCGCACCAATCAGAAACGCGACGGCATGGTGTGCATGGATATCAACGGCAAATTGCTGTGGAAAACCGGCAACAATCCTAATTTCGACCGTGGCAGTATGATTCTTGCCGACGGTTTAATCCTCGCCACCGACGGTATGAAAACCCTCTACCTGATAGAGCCGGACGCGACCGGCTTCAAGCCCATTTCAAAAGCAAACGTACTGTCGGAAGGCGGCGCTTCGACCGGCGGTATGTCGGCGATGGGCGGCAACACCCAGAACTGGGCGGCAATAGCCCTTGCCGACGGCAAACTATTAGTTCGCGACCAGGCTAAAATGGTTTGCGTAAAGGTCGTGAAATGAACGTACCGCAACGTTTTTGATTGCCCTGAAACAAAAATTTATGCTTTCATGCTGCTTATTTTAAAACTTTATGTAAATTTGCGGCTGAAATGTATCAAAAAAATGAAACGAAATAAGTTAATGGCATTGCTTATTGCAAGCCTCGTATCGCTGTCGGGCATATCCCTTTTTGCTCAAAACAAGAATGCCCGCATCAAGATTGACATCGAAAGGCAAACAGGTGCGATCGATAAAATGGTTTACGGCAATTTTGTCGAGCACCTCGGTCGATGTATCTACGGTGGACTTTACGAACCCGGATCCCCGCTTTCGGATGAAAACGGTTTCAGGAAAGATGTTCTGGAAGCCACGAAAGATTTGAATGTCCCGATTGTTCGTTGGCCCGGCGGAAATTTTGTTTCCGGATACCACTGGGAAGACGGCATCGGACCTAAAGAAAACAGGCCTGTACGCATCGACTTGGCTTGGGGATATCGTGAAAATAACAGTTTCGGAACGGATGAATTTGTAGAATGGTGTCGAAAAGCCAACACAGAGCCATATTTTTGTGTGAATATGGGAACGGGAAGCATGGAAGAAGCCCGCAACTGGGTCGAATATTGCAACGTGGAAAAAGGGACTTATTATTCTGATCTGCGGAGGAAAAACGGCTATGAGAAACCGCATAAAGTCATCTACTGGGGATTAGGAAACGAGATTGACGGCGAATGGCAAATGGGACATAAAAATGCTGAAGATTATGGCAAATTCGCTCTGGAAACTGCCAAACTGATGAAATGGATCGACCGCGACATCAAACTTGTGGCTTCCGGTTCCAGCAACTACGGCGCCGATTGGACGCATTGGAACCGGACCGTGCTGAATTACTTGAAAAATGAAATTGATTACATCTCGCTACACCATTATACGGGCAATCGCAACGACAATTATTACGATTTCCTCGCTTCTACCCGCACAGCAGAAAAAGCCATTGAGGTTACTGAAGGTTTGATTCGCGAAGTGATGACCAAAACGCGACGGAATACGCCTATCTATATCGCTTTTGATGAATACAATGTGTGGTACCGCGCACAGGGTAATGAAGGTAATGAAGAAGTCTATAATCTTGAGGATGCACTGGTGGTAGCTACTTACCTCAATGCCTTCATCCGGAACGCGCATATTGTGAAAATGGCTAACCTCGCGCAACTGGTTAATGTAATCGCTCCGATTTTCACTTCGCCCGAAGGATTGTGGTATCAGACGATTTTCTATCCGTTGCAGCTGTTTGCCGGACATTGTTATGGAACTGCCTTGCAGTCGTTTGTCGATTGCGATACCTATCAGTCGGGGCAGGAAACGATACCCTATCTGGATGTCTCCTCTGCCTACAATCAAGAAACAAACGAATTGATTGTCAATGTAGTAAACAGACACAAAGACAATGCCATCAGGACGGACATCCTGAATCAGACCGGTCGCTTCAAGGACACTGCTACGATTTATGAAGTCAACAGCGCAAACATCAAGGATGAAAATTCTGCCACCCAACAAGCGGTGAAGACAAAAACGAAAACCCTGCAAGTGAAAGGCGACAAGCTGACTTACGACTTTCCGGCACATTCGTTCACGATGATAAAAATTGCTTTGCAGTAAAAAACGTAAGGAAATGATACTAAATACAATAATTGCTTATTAAAACGGACGAATATGAAGAATATTTTTGTACTTTTATTGCTTTGCGCAAGTTGCACGCAGGTCGCTATTAACGAAAATTCGCAGTGGCGCGGCGCCGACCGTTCGGGGTTTTACAAGGAGACGGGCTTACTGAAAGAGTGGCCAGCTGACGGACCGCAAATGCTGTGGAGCATCGACGGGCTGGGCGAAGGCTATACCTCTGTCGCCGCCGCCAACGACAAGATCTACATTACCGGTATGATCGACAGCACCGGCTATCTGTATATCATTGATACGCAGGGCAATCTGCTGCAAAAGAAGGAGTATGGCTTTGAGTGGAACACCAACTTCAACGGGGCGCGCTCGACGGTTTGCGTCAACGACGGCAGGCTGTACATCTTTTCGGGTCGGGGCGTGCTCTACTGCTTCGACGAACCGACGCTCGACCTGCTCTGGTCGAAGGATATACAAACGGACTTCGACGGCACAAACCTGATGTTCGGGATGACGGAATCGCCTCTTATCGTGGGCGAGACGCTATACCTGACCCCCGGCGGCAAGGAAAACAATATGGTGGCGCTCAACAAAGCTACGGGCGAACTGATATGGTCGTCAACGGGCATCGGCAAGCCATCAACCTACTGTTCGCCGCAGTATATCAACGATTTGAAGACCCCGTTAGTGGCTACTTGCATCGACAGCAGCCTTGTGGTGTTCAACGCCTCGACGGGCGAGAAGCTGTGGGATGTCGAGCAAAAAAGCCCGCACGGACACAATCCCAACACTCCGATATATGAGAAAGGGCTACTGTTCTGCGTGTCGGGCGGCGGCTTCGGCTCAGTGCAATACCGCCTCAATCAGGACGGTACGATAGCCGAAAAGACATGGACCAACGAGATGGACAGCAAGCACGGAGCGGCGGTCAAAGTGGGCGATTACGTTTACGGCTCGGGCGAGAGAAACCGCTACTGGTACTGCATCGACTGGCGCACGGGCGAGACGAAATATAAGGATAACGCCATAGGCGTGGGCAATATCATCGCCGCCGACGGGATGCTGTATTGTTACAGCGACAAGGGCGAACTCGCTCTCGTTGAGGCTACTCCCGAAAAGTTCAATATCAAGGGGCAGATGAAAATCACGCTCGGCACCAACCAGCACTGGGCGCATCCCGTGATATATAAGGGCGTGCTCTACCTGCGTCACGGCGATACCTTGATGGCTTTCGATATTAAGGGATAAAATTAAAATAACAGGATTATGTCAAAAAGATTATTGTTTATTGCGTGCTTTCTGCTGCCGTTGTTGGTTGAGGCGCAGGACTGGGCACAGTGGGGCGGCGCAAACCGCGATGCCGTCGTCAAAGCAACCAATCTCAATTTGGACTGGACGGATTCCAAGCCTGCGCTGTTGTGGACATTCCGTCAAGCCGGCGCTGGCTATTCAAGCCCGTCGATATCCGGCACAACGCTATATTGCCAGGGCGCTGCCAACGGCAAGGACTTTGCTTTCGCCATTGACACCAAAACGGGCGCTTTGAAGTGGAAACAGGATCTTGGCGCCGAGTATGTTCAGGATCGCGGCAACGGACCTCGCGGCGCAGTAACCGTTGATGGCGACAAGCTGTATCTTATTCGCGGCGGCGGTCAGATACACTGCATCCAAGCAGCCGACGGCAAGATGCTGTGGCAAAAGGATTTCACCTCAGATTTTGGCGGCGAGTTGCAGTCGCGCTGGGGTTTCAGCGAATCGCCTTTGGTTGACGGCAACCTCGTCGTCTGCACCCCCGGCGGCAACAGCGGCACACTGGCGGCGCTCGACAAAAACACGGGCGCAGTCGTCTGGCGTTCAAAGGAATGGACTGATATTGCCGGATATTCGTCGCCCATAGTGGCTGTCGTTGACGGCGTGAAGCAGATCATCCAGATAGCCAAAAGCGGCGTGGCGGGAGTGTCGGTCAACGACGGCAAACTGCTGTGGAAAGCCGATGTAGCAGGCAACAAGACGGCGGTCATCCCTTCCCCGATCTATTCGGATAAGGATCATATCGTATTCGTAACGTCGGGCTATGGCGCAGGTTGTGCGGGAGTGAAACTCACCAAGTCGGGCGATGTGTTCAAAGCCGAAACGCTTTACGAGAACAAAAACATGACGAACCATCACGGCGGCGTCGTGCTTGTAGGCGATAATATCTATGGCTTTTCGGACACGGGCGGCTGGACCTGCCAGAGCCTGAAATCGGGCGAGGTGGTATGGAAAGAACGTCCGCGCGAGCCGGGCAAAGGCGCCGTTATCTGCGTCAACAATCGCCTACTCTGCCTGAGCGAACGGACGGGAACGATTACCCTTGCCTCTGCCACAACAGATGGATGGAAAGAGTCGGGTAATTTGGAAATCCCCGAAAGGACGAAAATTGAGACAACGGATAATATGGTATGGACGCATCCGGTCGTCGCCGACAATAAACTTTATATGCGCGACCACGACTTGCTGTTCTGCTTCGATTTGAAAAAATAAACGTTCGCGAATAGAACGTCAACAGGCATGCGTAAAAAACTTACCATAATAACAGCCTCTGTAATAGTCGTTTACACGGCAATTATTGTGGCGTGGCATTTATATGCGCCGTCGCGACAGTTTGCGTTGCAGGTTCCGGGCGCCGATAACCGTCCGCCCGAATCAGCCCGTAAAGCCGACGATGTGCGTATAGGCGAGTTTTTTATGCGATACGAAACTGAGACAAGCTCATTGACCGGCAAATGGACGTGCTTTCGGGGTAACGATATGTCGAACATCATCCATACGAGCGACAAGATAGCTTACAGCGGCGACGATTATGCCGAAATCTGGGGAGTAACTACGGGCGAAGGGCATGCTGCGCCGGTGATATACAACGGAATGGTCTATTTTCTGGATTACGACGAGACGCTCAGTTCGGATATGCTGCGCTGTTTTTCGTTGGAAACGGGCAAGGAGCAGTGGCGACGCTGGTATCGCGTCCCGATGAAGCGTAATCACGGCTTTTCGCGTACGGTGCCGGTCGTGTCCGACGATTATATCATCACCCTCGGACCGCAGGGGCATTTGATGTGCTGTCATCCAGTGACGGGCGACTTGAAATGGACGCACGATCTGCAAAGCGAATACCAAACCGAAGTGCCGTTCTGGTACACCGGTCAGTGTCCGCGCGTTGACGACGGGATACTTATTGTCGCTCCGGCAGGCGACGAAACGCTGCTGGCGGGCATCGACTGCAATACCGGCGAGACGGTCTGGCAAACGCCCAACACGCCGAAGTTCAAGATGTCGCACTCGTCTGTAACGCCAATGACCATTCACGGCAAGAAGACCTACGTCTATGCCGGCATCGGCGGCGTTTGCGGCATATCCGCCGAACCGTCCGACCGCGGCACGCTGTTATGGCATCAGACCAAATGGCAGCCTTCGGTCATCGCGCCTTCGCCACTGCATCTGTCGGGAGGTAACATCTTCCTCGTCGCGGGATACGGCGCTGGTGGAGCGTTGATGCGGGTGGATCTCGCAGGCAATAAATGGACGGCGGTGATTGTCGAACAGTATAAGGCAAACGAAGGCTTGTCGAGCGAACAGCAGACGCCAATACTTTATAATAACTTCATTTATACTGTATTACCGAAGGACGGCGGCAGTCAGCGCGGCAAATTGGTGGTCTATGCGCCGACGGATCTGCACAATCCCGTCTGGTCGTCGGGCGCCGATGAAAGGTTTGGTCTGGGACCGTACGTCATCATCAACGACCGCATTTTTGTGCTAAAAGAAGACGGCGAGCTGTATGTTTATAAAATCGAGAACTCGCGCAGCCTGCTATTGGAGCGCAAACAGCGTATCATGGATGGCGTTGACGCCTGGGGATCGATGGCTTATGCCGACGGTATGCTCCTCGTGCGCGATGCCAATAACGTTAAATGTTTAAAGATAGGATAACAAAATAATAAAGCAAAATGGAAAATATCTCACGTAAAAAGTTTCTGCGTACATTCGGTACGTTGCTTGCAGGCGGAGGTGTTGCCGGTGTAACGGGAGTGGTTGCAAGCAAGGGATTTGCACCCGTCAGCCACGCCGAAGCTGAGATAGACGAAGCCGCTGCATACATATCGCCTTACCGCCGGATCGCCGATTTTGAAGTCGATGGCGCTATCGAAGCCTTCGACGAATACGGGGGTAAACTGTATGTGGCGACTACCGGAATTATCTCGACGACAGACAGTTACGGCAAGTTGCTGTCGTCGTTTGCCTCGACAGATGTCCCTGTTCGCGATATGGAGGTTGATGAGGCGGGAATTTGGCTCTTGCATCCCAAAGCCGTCAGCCTGTATTCGTTCGACGGCGTTCGCGTTCGCGGATGGGAGGCTTGCAGCGAGTTGTCGGACTACTGCGCTTTTGCGCTTGCGGGCGATTTTGTCTATGTTACCGATCGGGAACAAAAGAATATCGTCAAATATACCCGCGAGGGCGGCTTGGTAAAGTTTATCGACAGTCCTAACCGTTTTATCATCCCCAGCCGCACTTTCGGCATCAGTTATGCCGCCGGAATGCTCTACTGTTCCAATTCGGGCAGGCATCAGATTGAGAAATTCACGCTCGACGGCGAATATGCGGGCTGTTTTGGGGCGCCGGGAAGCAAGCCGGGTGCGTTTTGCGGTTGCTGCAATCCCGTTCATCTCACCTGCACCGAGACGGGCGAAATCATCACTTCGGAAAAAGGCATCCCGCGCATCAGTTGTTACAGCGCCGATGGCGTCTTTCGCAGTATCCTTCTCGACGGCAAAGCCTTGGGCGGCGGCTTCACGGCTTACGAAGCCAAAGTGTCGGGCGACAGGATTTTTGCGGCGGGCAAAAACAAGGTAACTTATTACAGATACGACTCCCAGCTTGCGGCAGTTGGCGCATGCGCCGATTGCGGGGTCGATTGCGGACTCAGGACTTAACCATATATAATATGTATAGTAAAATAGACAGGAAGCGTTTTTTGAAACTGTGCGGCTCGGCGGTGGCGGGAGCGGCGGTGGTGTCGCTGACAGGACTTGCCGCCAAGCGGATGTACGGGCGCAAGGGCGATGTGTTTTGGCAGATCGACCCGTCGAAATGCACTTTCTGCGGACGCTGCGCCACCGACTGCGTGCTGACCGTCTCGGCTGTAAGATGTATCCACGCCCATCGCGTATGCGGCTATTGCGACCTGTGCGGAGGCTATTACCGCACTAACGTCAAAGACCTGAACACTGCCGCCGAGAATATGATGTGTCCGACGGGCGCCATCGAACGCAAGTATGTCGAAGACCCGTATTTTGAATACACCATCGACGAGAGCCTGTGCAACGGCTGCGGCAAATGCGCCAAGGGCTGCAACTCCTTTGGCAACGGCTCGCTCTACCTGCAAGTCAAGCAGGAGCTGTGCAAGAACTGCAACGAATGTAAAATCTCGAAAGTCTGTCCGTCGGGCGCACTTACGCGCGTTACGGCAGATCGGGTTTATATGTTGAAAGACGGATGATGGGGAATTAAAAATTAAGAATTGAAAATTAAGAATGAAGAGATTATCCGCTGTACGCCTGTTTACGATTTTTGCGCTGCTGCCTGTTGTGGCGACGGCTCAAAACCGCTTTCCAAAGCCGGATTTCGAGTCGGGCTACACCTATCCCGAGTTCAGCTACTATGTGCCCGGCGAGGCGTGGTGGGATATTGTCGATATCTGTTTGCTGGTTTTGATGATGGGCATAGTCGCCTGGGCTGTGCTGCGTCGGCGGCAACGCGCACCGGTGTTTATCGTGTCGATCGTATCGGTGCTGTATTTCGGATTTTTCCGCAGCGGTTGCGTATGCAGCATCGGCTCCATTCAGAATGTAGCCCTTGCCCTTGCCGACAGTTCCTATTCGATGCCGCTCACGGTGTTCCTGTTTTTCATTCTGCCGATAGTGTTCACCCTGCTGTTCGGGCGGGTATTTTGCGCGGGGGTATGTCCGTTTGGCGCCTTGCAGGAATTGGTGAATATCAGGAATGTACGCATCTCGAAAGCGCTGTCGGCTGTGCTCGGTATCCTGCCGTGGATATATCTTATTTTTGCCATACTTTATGCCGTAACGCGCAGCCGTTTTATCGTATGCCGCTTCGACCCGTTCATCGGGATATTCCGTTTGAGCGGCGATTTCGGCATAGTAACGCTGGGCGCGCTGCTGCTTGCCGCCTCGGTGTTCGTCGGACGCCCATTTTGCCGCTTTTTATGTCCCTACGGAGCGCTGTTGAGCCTGTTTTCGCGGGTGTCGCTGAAACATCTGACCATCACGCCGAAGTGCATCAACTGCGACCTCTGCCGCAATGCCTGTCCGGTCGGCGCTATCCATCCGCCTTACGAAAACAAGGTCAAGGAAAGCCGTGCGACGGGAGTGAAACGGCTGCTGGCATATTTTGTAGTCCTGCCGGTGATGGCGGTTACGGGCGCTTTGCTGATGCGCACTTCGAGCGATGCGCTGAGCAGCGTGCACAAGGATATAAAACTCTACGAACTGATAAAGCAAAACGAGGCGCATCCGGCTGATGTTTTGCCGATAGATATTGAAGTCTTTCTGGCGCAGGGCGGCTCGACGGACGAATTGCAGCAGCGGACGGACAAAATCCGCGATGAATTCGCCCTTTATTCGACCATAGCAGGCGCGCTGATGGGATTAATCATTGCCATTACGCTGATCAACCTGTCGCTCAAACGCACCCGCAAGACCTACGAGATCGACGACGCAGCCTGCGTAAGTTGCGGGCGATGCTTTGCTTACTGCCCGCAGAACACTAATCATAACGACACAGGAGATATAACCAATGAATAAAAAGATTGCAAGAAATATCGCTATTGTTACAGCAATTTTCATTGTCGCTTTTGCGATTATGCTGATAACCAATTACTTTCAGGTGCGCGGCTTCAATCCGCTGCAAACCGAAGTCATCGAAACGCTGAAAGAGATCAACTACGATAACTCGCAGAATATCAAACTGCAAGAGCAGATCAGGCAGCTCGACCTGCTCGCCCGCCGCGCCTATTTCGTGCGGATGGATCATCTGAAAACAGGCGTGTATCTGCTTGTCGGTATGCTGTTTATCTTTATCATCACGGCGCGTTACTATTTTGAAGGGCTGAAAGATATTCCCGCCAAGGATATTGACCCGATCGACGACTGGGCGGAAAAATCTCTGGCGCGCAAGTATGTCAACTGGGTGGCAGGCGGATTGGTTGCGGCGGCGCTGGTCTTCGCCTTCTTGTCGTCGCCCTTCCTGCAATCGCATAATTCGGACGAAAGTCAAGACGCACAAAATCAGGAAATTGTCGCCGCTGAGGAAGACGCCGACAATGGCGCAAATGAAAATCCCGACCTCTTAGCCGACAGCGCTGAGGCAGACGAAGACAGCCCTGCCGTCGCTGCGGGCGATTCGACATCGACCCCGGAGCCTGACGTGCCGAAAGTTACCCACACCAGTTTTCGAGGCAACAACTCGTCGGGCATTTCTCCGGCAAAAAATATCCCGACGAAATGGGATCTTGCGACTAACGAAAACATAGCATGGAAGGTAGATATAGCGCGTCGCGGCTATAATTCGCCCGTTATCAGCGGAAGCAGGGTGTTCCTCACCGGCGCCGACGAGCAGGCGCGCGAACTCTATTGCTACGACCTGCATACAGGCGCTTTGCTGTGGAAACTTGCTGCCGACAATATCCCCGGCTCGCCTTCGTCGATGCCTGTAACTTCGGAAGATACCGGACTTGCCGCATCGACGGTAACGACCAACGGCAGACAGGTATGCGCTGTTTTTGCCACAGGCGACATTATCGGCGCCGATATGGACGGCAAACGGCTTTGGGCTAAAAACCTCGGCGTCCCGGTCAACCACTACGGATATGCTTCGTCGCTGCTGGCGTTCGGCAATACGGTTATCGTTCAGTACGATAACACCAATTCGCCGCGTATTCTTGCGCTCGACATGGCAACCGGCGCAGTGCGCTGGGACAAACCGCGCACGGATAAAATCACTTGGAGCTCGCCGATGATAGCATATATCGACAACAAACCGCAGCTTATAATTATGGGCAATCCGAGCATTTCGTCATACAATCCCAATAACGGCGAGAAATACTGGAATGTGGAATTTCTGAACGGCGAAGTGGCATCAAGCCCTTGCAGCGCCGACGGTCTGGTTTTCGGGGCAAGTGAATATTCGTCGCTGATCGCCGTTGACGCCATAAAAGGCGAAAAGCTCTGGGAAGCAAACGATTTCCTGCCCGAAGTGTCATCGCCGGTAGCGACAAAAGACAATGTTTTCGTCGCCACAAGTTACGGAGTAGTAGCCTGTTACGATGCCAAAAGCGGTGAACTGAAAAATTCTATCGAAACGAGCACCGAATTTTACTCCTCGCCCGTCATTGCCGAAGGCAAGATTTACCTGTTCAGCAACAGCGGCAAGGCTTTTGTGTATGCGGCAAACAGCGAGATGACGCTGATTAATTCGTTTGAAACCGGACAGCGCACCTTCGCCACGCCTGCATTTACCGACAGCCGTATGGTTGTCCGCAGCGAGAACCAACTCTATTGCGTGATGAAAAAACAGTTGTGAAACGCAATATTAACCGTATGACAAAGAGCTTACATACAGACACTTCCGGCGCTTGCCAATGTGCTAATAATAACGAACAGCCTTCGCCTGCCGAGCGCACCGACGCCATTATCGACCGCACAGGGACGGGGCGTTCGGTCATCATTCCGCTGCTTCAAGCCGTGCAGTCGGAGTTTGGCTACCTGCCTTCGGAGGCTGTGAACAGGATTTATGAGCGTACGGAAATCGACCGCGCCCAACTTATCAGCGTTTCAACGTTTTACACCCAGTTTCGGCATATCCCGCTCGGCAAGCATCAGATCCGCGTTTGCACGGGTACAGCCTGCCACGTGAAAGGTGCGAGCAACGTTTACGACGCTTTTATCCGCCAGTTGAAGATCCGCGACGGCAGCGTTACGACCGACGACCGGATGTTTTCGGTCGAAAAAATCGCCTGTCTGGGCTGCTGTACGCTGGCGCCGGTCGTCCAGATTGACGAGAAAATATACGGACACGTGATGCCCGGACGGGTTGACGAAGTCATCGAAGATTTTATCGAGACGCAGGCTGCCGCCGCAAGCGAAGAGATGGCGCGCGAGAAGCGACAGGTCGCAGGCGAAGTGCGGCTCGGTATGGGTTCGTGCTGTATGGCGAGCGGTTCAGCCGATATTTACAAGGAATTGCAAAAAGCCTCGGCGGAACTGGGTATCGAGGTCAATATCAAGCCGGTAGGATGCGTAGGCGTGTGTAATAAAGTGCCGCTTATCGACATCGTATCCGCCGACGGCGCTATCGCCCGCTATCCCAATGTCAAAGCCATAGAAATAAAGGAGATACTGCATCATCACTTCAAGCCTGCGGGCTATCTTAAACGTTTACGAAACAATATTCTCGGACAAATAGACGCCTTCCATACCGACCTGACATGGAACAACGTGGTATGGAAACCCGAACACGAACGCACCGGTCTCATCAGCAGTTTCCTGTTCAATCAGAAGCATATTTCGACCGAAGGATTCGGCTTTCTTGCGCCGCTGAATATTGATGAATATATCGCCCACGGCGGGTTTGAAGGACTGAAAAAAGCCCTTTCTATGCCGCGCGAACAGGTTATCGACGCTGTGATGAAAAGCGGACTGCGCGGACGCGGCGGAGGCGGATTCCAGACGGGCAAAAAATGGGAAATAGTCGCCGCAGCATCGGACGCTGCCGGTAAATATATGATTTGCAACGGCGACGAAGGCGATCCGGGCGCGTTTATGGACCGTATGATGCTCGAATCCTATCCTTTCCGCGTCATCGAAGGAATGCTGATAGCGGCGTATGCCGCCGGAGCCGATAAGGGAATTTTCTATATCCGCGCCGAATATCCGCTCGCAGTAACGCGCATAAAAAAAGCGCTTGAATTGTGCGCAGAGCGAGGTTTTGCGGGCAAACGTGTTGCCGACAGCGATTTTTCGCTCGACATATCCGTTTTTGAGGGCGCCGGCGCGTTTGTTTGCGGCGAAGAGACGGCGCTTATCGCATCTATCGAAGGCAATCGCGGTTTTCCGCGCCAGCGACCGCCCTACCCTGCCGTTTGCGGACTGAACGGCTTGCCGACGCTCGTCAACAACGTCGAGACATTGAGCCAGATTGCATATATCATCCGCAACGGCGCAGACGAATATGCCGCCACCGGAACGGAAAACAGCAAGGGCACGAAAGTGTTTGCACTCGCCGGAAAAATCAACCACGGAGGGCTGATAGAAGTGCCGATGGGCATCACGCTGAACCGTATTATCGACGAGATAGGAGGCGGCGTCGAAGGCGGCAAACGACTGAAAGCCGTACAGACAGGCGGACCTTCGGGCGGATGTATTCCGGCGGAACTGTGTGATATTCAGGTTGATTTCGACGCATTTACACGGCTCGGCGCAATGATGGGTTCGGGTGGATTGGTGGTATTGAGCGAAACGGACTGTATGGTTGACGTCGCCCGATATTTTTTGAGCTTCACCTGCGACCAGTCTTGCGGAAAATGCACTTTCTGCCGTGTCGGGACGCGACGTATGCTTGATCTCCTCGACAAAATTTGCAGCGGCAACGGCACAATGGCAGATATCGATCTGCTTGAAGAATTGGCAATCAACGTCAAACGGTCGTCGCTGTGCGGACTTGGCAAAACAGCGCCCAATCCGGTGCTTACGACATTGAAATATTTCCGACAAGAGTATGAAGAGCATGTCAACGGACTGTGCCGAACGGGTGTTTGCAAATCTTTGGTTAAATATGTCATCACCGACAATTGCATAGGCTGCACCAAATGCGCCAAAGCCTGCCCTGTTGACGCCATTCCCTATACCCCGTACGAAGTGCACCGCATCGACCTCACAAAATGCGTCCAATGCGGACTTTGTATCGACGAATGTAGCTATGAAGCCGTCAGGAAGGTGTCGGTAAAAAATAAAGAAAATGACCATAACGATAAACAATAAAGCAATAGAAGCGCACGAGGGCGAAACCCTGATTGAAGTGGCGCGCCGAGCGGGGATTGATATTCCGTCGCTGTGTTATGCACGCGACGCCAAACACAAATCGTCGTGTATGGTTTGCGCCGTAAAGGATTGTAAATCAGGAAATATAATGCCTTCGTGCACAACTTTGCCGACGGAGGGTATGACGATCGACACCGAAAGCGAAGAGGTGAAAAAGACGCGCATCCTGTCGCTCGAACTGCTGCTGAGCGACCATCGCGCTGACTGCGAAGCGCCCTGTTCGATGGTATGCCCCGCCGGATTGGATATTGAGCGGATGTTGGGATTTTACGACGCCGGAGATTATGCTGCGGCGGTCGCGCTTATCGCGTCGGTTTTTGCGCTTCCGGAAATTGCCTGCGACGACTGCAAAGCGCCATGCGAAAAAGCCTGCCGACGCGGAACGCTCGATGAGGCTGTTTCTATTCGCGAGATAATCAGGGAAATAGTTCTCAATAACGGCGAAAAGCCCATTGCCGCAAAGCATTTTGAAAACACGGCAAAGGACAAAAACCTCTTTCAATCGCGCTTGGGAAGATTCACGGACGCGGAAAAAGACGGTCTGACGGCAGGCGTCGATACCCGTTCGCGCTGCCTGCATTGCGCCTGTTCGGGACGGCAAAAATGCCGTTTGCGGACATTCTCGACGGCGGGAGGCATCAAACGTCCGCGCTATCAGGCATCGTCGGTTTTACAGTTGACTAAAACGCATATCAACAGCAACTTATGGTTCGAGCCGGCAAAATGTATCCGTTGCGGACTGTGCGTTTACAACAGCGATAACGGCTTCACTTTCAAGGGCAGAGGGTTCAATATGGAAGTGATATTGCCGGACGAAAATAAAGCCAACGTCAGCGACAGGCTTGCGGAGTTGTGTCCTACGGGGGCGATTTATTTACAGAGTAGCAAGTAGTTAGTAGTAAGTAGATAGTAGAAAATTATATGAGACGGTTAGGGATTTGTTTGTTGGTTTTTATTGGGATGTCCTGCGGGAAAACGGGCGGCGGTTCGGCGGGTAGCGGCGACGATTGGTGCATTTTTCGCGGCGACCCGGGATTGAGCGGCTACTCGAAAATGAAATTGCCCGACAATCTGCAATTGCTTTGGACTCACAAAAGCGATTCGCGGACATCGTCGTCGCCCATAATTTACAATGGCACAGTCTATTGGATCGACAAACGCGGGAAAATTTTCGGGGTGAACACAGCAGGCGAACTGACTTTTACTTACGATTTCGCAACTGCGGTCGAGGCAAGTCCAATGATTTCGGATTCAACGCTTTACATTGGTCGAATCGACGGATTTATGAGCGCCCTGTCATTAACATCAAAAGACACTTTGTGGAATTTTGAAACTTGGGGACAAATTTCGGCGTCGCCCAATATCGGCGTTTTTGAAGGCAGGGAAGCCGTAATTTTCGGAAGCTACGACAACTTTCTTTATTGTTTGGACAAAAAGACAGGAGAATTGATAAATAGTTTTGAATCTGGATATTATATCAACGGCGCTGTGTCGGTTACGGATAATTATTTCGTTTCGGGCGGATGTGACGCCTGGCTGAAAGTGATCGACGGCGAAACTGGAACAACCACCGACTCGCTTGAATTAGAAACGTATATCCCCGCTTCGCCCGCCATTGTCGGAAACGACTGCTACATCGCCGATCATTCGGGAAATATATACGCTATGACGCTGAATAAAGGGAAAATAAGCGATTTCAGGAAGATGATTGCGGCAACCGACGATAGCGGAACATTCGTATCCGTGCCTGCGGTCTCTTCAACAACGCTTTATATCATTTCGGACGACCGACATCTGTACGCTATCGACCGTAAAACGGGCGAAATCCGCTGGAAATACCTGCAAAAAGGCGGTTCGGGCGAAAGTTCGCCGCTTGTTTGCCGCGACAAAGTCATCTCCTGCACAAAGTCGGGCGTCGTTTCGGCGCTCTCGGCTGACAGAGGCGAGCTGCTTACAGAATACGATACCGGAGAACAAATCACCGCCTCGCCCGCAGTTTCCGGCGGTCGTTTCTATATCCTTACTGCTAAGGGGACGCTGTTTTGTTTTGGCGAATAATAAAAACTAAAAATATGATACAACTCACTGACATAAAAAAATCTTTCCCTGACGGCGAAAACAAACGCAACGAAGTATTGCGAGGGGTGAATATGACCGTTGCCAAAGGCGAATTTGTCGCCATTACCGGCGAATCGGGATCGGGTAAAACTACGCTGCTGAATATTCTCGGCACGATAATTGTACCCGACAGCGGGGCATATATGCTTGATAACAAGACGATTTTCGGCTCAGACAGTAAACCTGTCGATACTGCTGACATCCGCAACCGTCTGATTGGATTTGTGTTTCAGGAACACCGCCTGATGCCGCAATACACCATCCTGCAAAATATCCTGTTGCCGACGCTTGCCGGTCAGGTGAAAACGACACCGGAACAGGTACAATATGCCGAATACCTGATGGATATGACAGAGATCTCGGTGTTGGCTAATCGCCTTCCTGCGACAGTTTCGGGCGGGGAAGCAAGCCGCGCAGCGCTTTGCAGAGCGCTAATAATGAAGCCGTTAGTCCTGCTTGCCGACGAGCCGACCGGTCAGCTTGACAGTCGCAACGCACATAACACAGTGGCATTGCTGAAAAAAGTCAGTCGCGAACTTGGAGCTACTGTCCTGATGGTCAGCCATTCGCATGAGACGACAGCCGAAGCGGAACGTATCTTAACCCTCAAAGACGGTTTATTGTCATGAATTTCAATAAGTTAATAAGATCGAATATAAAGCACCACAGTCGCTATTACAGACTGATCATGGCGGCTACGGTGATCATGGTCGCCGTCATCACCGGCAGCCTGATAATCGGCGATTCCGTGCGTAACACGCTTATAAACAGGGTTAAACAGCGACTTGGCGACACCGAAACAATCGTATTTTCAAAAAACGCATTCTTTTCAGACAGTCTTGCGCAAACATCTGTTTTTCAAGGCAATGCACGAGGAATGCTTCTTACCGACGGCTTCATTTCGGATAACGGCAAATTGATTCCTGTGATGGTTTGGGGCGTGGATGATGTGCCATTCGGCAGCGCCCGGATCAACAGAACGCTGGCTGATGAACTAACGCTTTCGGATCGAACAGCTGCAAATAAAGATCTGATACTCAGGCTTCCTGCAACTGGAATGGTGCCATCCGGTTCGCTGTTCGTAACCGACAACTACACAACATCCATTCGCCTCGCCTGCGCAGGAATTATCGGTACGGACGAGGGAGGCAACATCAGCCTCAAAAACGAACAAATCATCCCCTGCAATATCTTCGTAAATCGCCTCGAATTGGCGTCAACACTGAAAATCGAAGGGAAAATCAATCTCATACTGACGCAGACAATAATCAGTGAAGATGATATAGAAACGGTCTGGAAGCCCTCATTATCAGGAATTAAAATCAAAAATAATGAATTGCTGTCCGACAGGGTTTTCCTTCAAAACGATCTCGTCGCGACTGTTTGCCACGACAACAGCGACGTAAACCGCGTGTTTTCTTATATGGCTAATAGTCTGACAGTCATCGGAAAGAGCGACACGATCCCCTATTCGTTTATCACAGCAGCCGATAGTTACAGGGGGCAAAAACTTGAAAATAATGACGTTATACTGTCTGATTATTCCGCAACGAGATTAACGGCAAAGGTCGGCGACAGCATCAGGATAACGTTTTTCGTTTCCGGCGACCTTAAAACGCTGCACGAAGAGTCTGTCAATCTGCGTGTTGTCGGCATAGCGCCGATAGGTGAACTGTGTGCCGACCCAACGCTAAGCGCCGACTTTCCCGGACTGTCGGATGTGGAAAACTGCACCGATTGGGACAGCGATTTGCCGATTGACATGTCGCGCATCACGAAAGAGGACGAAGATTATTGGGATCAATACCGCTCAACGCCCAAAGCGATAGTGGCTTACAGCGCCGTAGCGACGAAATGGAGCAATGCCTACGGCTGCGCCACTTCGCTGCGTTTCACACAAGATCCTGATTTAAGCGGACTGAAACCGTCAATGACCGGCATTCAAGTCATCCATCCGCGGGAAGCAGGTCTGACGGCAGCGCAAAACAGCATCGACTTCACCTCGCTTTTCCTGTCGCTCGGATTTTTCATCCTGATCGCTGCCGCGCTGCTAATGCTCGTGCCGCTCTCGGAGATGATTTTCGTCCGCCGAGAGGAACTCTCGCTGCTGTCGGCAACGGGATACGGTAAACATAAGATAATAAGTATGTTATGGAGAGAGTCCGTCCTGACTGTCATCGTCGCGTCAATCCTCGGCATCATCGCAGGAATTGCATATACATTGCTGATAATAACGCTGTTAAATACACTGTGGCAAGGAGCTGTTCATACCGTCGGTTTCACGTTCCATACCAATCTAACTACGCTTATCAGCGGATTGGTTGCAGGCATAGCTATTGCGCTGATAATATTGAGATTATCCATTGTTAAAGCGGTTAAAAAGATAGATAAACCGCAAAAAATCACGAATCGCGTGCATAAACAGGCAAGCAATTTCAGTATTAATCAGCTGATAATAGCCGATTTACGCTCAAACTCAAAACGTGCATGGCTGTCGTTTGCGGCGCTGGCGTCGGGTGTGCTGATCGTCTTTGCCGTGGGGCTGAACCGCCCCGGCTATACCGACAGTTCGCAGTTGCAGAGCGCGACCGGCGGCTATGCGTTGTGGTGCGAAACGAGCATCCCCGTCTATCACAACCTCGCGACAACGGAAGGACGTAAAAAACTGTCACTTAGTGATCTACCAGCAAGTACGGAAATACTGCAACTCTTACGTTTCAGTGCCGATGATGCCAGCTGCTTGAACCTCAATAAAGTAACGCAACCGACAGTGTTGGGCGTCGATATGCAGGCATTGAAATCGGGCAGCCTCAAAGTGAGCCAAAGCATTTATCCTGAGGATGTCTCGCCGTTCGATATGCTGTGTTCGGAAGCGCATGCCGTTTATCCTGTGATGGTTGACGAGACCGTCCTCCTTTGGGGCTTGCAGATGAAACTCGGCGACACGTTGAGTTACGAAGCAAGCAACGGGCGAACGGTCAGCCTTCTGCTTGCCGCCACGCTTCATAACTCCATGTTTCAAGGCAATTTGTTGATGGATAGAAGTTTATTCAAAGACATCTGGAACGAAATCACCGGAAGCGAAATAGCGCTAATCAAAACATCCGGTTCACAGACGGAAATTAACGAAGTCAAAACGCTGACGGAAAGGGCATTGAGCGAATATGGCGTGCGCGTCATGCCGACAGTGCAACGACTGCGGGAATTTAATTCCGTTACAGACACCTATTTGACTATCTTTCTGGTTCTTGGCGGTTTCGGATTACTCATCGGCATTGCCGGTTTCATCATCGTTGTGCGCAAAGACCTTGCCTCGCGGAGCGCGCAGATAGCGATGATGAAGGCGCTCGGTTTCAGCGCAGAAAAACTCAAACAGCTGCTTGTAAAAGAAAGTCGTATTGTGCCCCTCGCGGCAATAGCAACCGGATTTGCCTTGTCGCTCATTGCTGTCATCGGCGGGCTGTCGGGCGTTACTCCGGAGATATGGCTTATGGCGCTGATATTCTTGCTGTTACTTGTTTTCGGAGTATTGTATTTCATTAATAGAGAAGTTGATAAGATATGAAGATATTGTTTATAGTTCCCGGGTCGGGCGACCCTTTCTATTGCGGCAATTGTTTTCGCGACAACCTGCAAGCCAATGCTTTACGCAAAGCCGGGCACGAGGTCGTCGTTATGCCGCTTTATCTCCCGCTGAAAGATGAATCGTTTCGCGGCGATACGCCCTTGTTTTTCCCTGCCGTTTCGCTCTTTGTCGAGCGTAAATACTTCAAGTCGAAAACGATGCCCGTGTGGATGGAAAAACTGCTCAATTCCGACTGGTCGCTGAATATGGCTGCCTCGTTTTCCGGATCTACCTCGTCCGAAGGGCTGGAAGATATGACGCTGTCGATGATCAACGGCGACGACCGCATTTTCCTAAGACATGTCGCGACGATGATCGATTGGATCAAAAACCACGAACGCCCCGACCTGATACACCTGTCAAGCAGCCTCATCATCGGCATTGCCAAACTGATCAAACAGCACATCAATATACCTGTGGTCTGTTCGCTGCAAGACGAAGAAGTGTGGATCGACGCACTTGGAGATTTTGCCGACACGGCTTGGCAGAGCATCTGGGACAATGCGAACTCCATCGACTGCTTTATCGCGTCCAGCGATTATTACCGGCAGTCGGTCTTGCGGCGCACATCGCAAATCAAGTGCATCGAAGTGGTGTATCCGGGAGTGAACCGGACGAAATATTTCTCCGAACATTATCCTTCCGAACCTGTCGTGGGCTTCTTTTATCGCATGAACCGGCTTAACGGGCTTCATATCCTCGCCGAAGCCTTTGTCAAACTGAAAGCCGAAGGACAGATCCCGAAACTCCGCTTGCGTATCGGCGGCGGCTATTCTGATACCGACAAAAAATTCCTGAAAAAGGTGCGTGCCGTGCTGGCGCCTTACGCCGCTGATGTGGACTGGATTGATGCTTACAGTTTGAGCGAACATGTTGATTTTTACCGAAATGTGTCGGTCGTTTGCGTGCCGATCACTTTTGACGAAGCCGTCGGGCTGTATGTCTGCGAGGCTTTTGCCGCAGGTCGTCCGGTAGTTGAACCTGCCACGGGTTCGTTTCCGGAAATCGTGGCTGACGGCGGCGTGCTTTATCAGCATAATGATAGCGACAGTCTTGCCGCCGCTCTACGTGAGATGCTGACAGCGAAAGGACTATGGACGAAATGCCGCGACAATGCCCTCAGACTGTCTCAGGAGCGATACGACGCTTCTGTTTTGGCGGATAATTTATTGCGAATTTATAATATGATCCTTACAGCACAGTAAATTTGAGCCAT
>JAISTS010000054.1 GCA_031272455.1 Tannerella sp.
TCGCCTCTCAAAGCCGCCTTGTCGGCAGGTGGTGTCGTTTTCGTCGTTGCCATTATGTCTTTTATTATCTGTCGTTTATCGGTTACAGTTCGAACTTAATTATGCTGCAAAGATACAGATTTTTTCTATATCTATGCGGGATAATTTATTTTATTCGATTCCGCAGGAAATTTTTCTTGCTATCGTCCCAATCTTGCTCATTAATCCAAATTTTCCTAAAAGTGAAGTTATTTTTCCGTATTTTCTATATCAAAAATCTTTATTCAGACAACGTTAATCATTCCCCAGCGCCCGTTCAATCAGCGTCGGCGGGAGCGATTTTGAGGTTGTTGCGCCGAGGGCTTTGAGTTTTTCCGCCTGTCCGACTATCGTTCCGGCGTGTATGCTACCGCTTTCGTTGCGCTTGATGAGCTGGTTCATTGCGTCCGAATAGGTCTTTTTTGCTGTGTCCATCGAGTTGCCGACTTTTATCATATTGTCTGTAAAGGCGACGAACTTGTCGTAGAGTTGTCCACCAAGGCGGGCTATTTCGAGGACGTTGTTCTTCTGGTTTTCCTGTTTCCAGACGCTTGCAACCGTTTGAAGCGTAACGAGCAGCGTTGTAGGGCTGACAATGGCAATCTTGCGTTCCCAAGCATACATAAACAGTTCGCTGTCGGCTTGCATGGCGACCGAGAATGAGGCTTCGATAGGCACAAACATCAGCACAAAGTCGGGGGCGTTGAGCAGCGCCGAGCCGGGGTAGTTCTTGGCGGCGAGTTCTTTGACATGGCTTTTGAGCGATTCGATATGCCGTTTGAGATGCTCGTGCTGTTGCGATTCGTCGCTTTCTATCATACGGTCGTATTCGGTGAGCGACACTTTTGAGTCGATGATGATATGTTTTTTGTCAGGCAGATAGACGATGACATCGGGGCGTTGTCGTTCGCCGTAAATTCCTTCAATAACGACTTCGCGCTGATATTCTACGCCTTTGCGCAAGCCTGACGATTCGAGCACACGTTCAAGGATTATCTCGCCCCAGTTGCCCTGTTTTTTTACGTCGCCTTTGAGGGCTTTGGTCAGATTAGCCGTTTCGGTCTGCATTTTGTTGTTCAACTCGATAAGGCTTTTGATTTCCTGTCGCAGAGTGGCTTTTTCGCGCGTCTCGTCTTTGTAGGCTTCGTCAACTTTCTTTTCAAACTTCTCGATATTGTCTTTGAGGGGATTAAGCAGTGTCGTCAGTTTTTCTTCGTTCACCTGCGAGAACTTCTGGGTTTTCTCCTCGAATATCCTGTTGGCAAGGAGTTGAAATTCACGGTTCATCTCATCGCGCAAAGCTTTAATTTCCTCCTTTTGCGTCTCGAGTTTCTCCTCGGCGTTCTGGTGTAAGCCTTTGTAATATGTTATATGCCCGATATTCTGCCGTATTTCGGCATTTTTCTCTTCTATTTTGTCATTCAGTTCGGCGATACTCGTCTGCAATTCCGCAATCCGGCTGCCAAGCGATTCATTGGCAGCGCGTAGCGAAATGGCTTCGGCGGCATCGCGTTTGAGCGTTGTGTTTTCGGATGAGAGACTTCGCAACTGCCTGTTTATGACGTAATAAATCGCGACGGCGATAAGGCAACCGATCACCAGACCGGGCAGAAAGGGATAGATATTTGTCATATTTGTTTCATTTTAAGTTCTTTTACCTCCCAATAAACACCAGCGTAGGGTCGAGCGGATAGCGTCCGAAGTCCTTGCCGTAGATGGCGAGACCGCCGTTGATGCCGTCGGGTGTTTCGAGGCGGATGCGGATGTCCTGTCCTTCGATCAGCGCCTGACGCGGGACGACAACCCTGACGAGATAGCCATACGAGCCGGCTTCGCGCAGTTTGCGGTCGTGCGGCTGGGCAAACCACGAGAGCACGCCGCGATGGTCTGCGGGATCGTCGGGCAGAACTGCCTCGCCACAGACGACGCCGTTGACGCTCACTTTCACGAGCGAGGGGAAGGGCTGGGTGCCGGTCATCGGATAGGCATTGGGATTGATGGATGCGTCGTGCGTCCCTTTGCCGAGCATAAAGTCGCCGCTTTCGACCGTCAGGGCGTCGTTGTCTTTGCCAAACAGTTTTTTCGCCGAGGCTTCAAAGACGAGCATCACCGATTCGGTGCGTTGGAGCGAGATGTCGGGGTTCCACGGGACGGTGTATTCAAAATATCCGCTTCCGGCGCCGTTGACTTTCAGTCCGTCGAGCACGTCCCACTGCTTCACCGACCATTGTGCACGGTCGAAACGCGATGGCTCGACGGTTACGAGGTCGATGTTACGCGCCGAAACGGGCTTTTGTCCGTCTTTCACCACGAACAGCACGAAATTCCTGCCCAGCGTCATCCCAGCCGCGTTTTTCAGTTCGAAACGCAGGGCGTAAAGTCCATTTTGTTCAGGTATGACGGTCTTGGCGTGGGTTACTATTTCGTTGCGATAGGGCTTGAAGGCGACGGGATAGGTGGCGCCCTGCTCGGTCGATTCGTTGCCGAGGGCATCCCAGCCTTTGAGCGAGGTCTCGATACGTACGGGTCCGGGATCTTTGTCGGTCATAAACGAGGCGAAAAGCGGAATCTCGACCGTCGAGCCGGCTTTCGCTTCGCTGCACAGTTCGGTCTGCGGCGCGATATAGTATAATGTATGCAGGTCAGCGATGGACATTCCGGGCACGAAAGCGTCCATTCCATCGTATTTCGGGCTGCGGTCGTAGCGCACATAGCCGTTCCATTCGTTGATGACGTCGTGATGTTCGGTGTAAAGCCATCCGGCGCAGAGGGGGTTGGAGCGGAAGGCGTTCATCATAATATGGTAATCCCAAGTATAATCAACATCGCCCGTGCTGCCGTCGTAGCCCCAAACGTTGCCGCACTCGCTGTTGAACATCGGCGCGCCGGTCTGTTTGTTGCCGTCGATATAATTCCATGTCGAGCCGAGGTAGGTGTTTTCGACTTCTTTCCGGATGGCTGCCGCCCATTCGTAGCCGGGCAGGTACATGTGCCAGCTGTTGAGGTCGCTCACGACGTGGTCGCGGTTGCATGGCGAGTTGTCTTCGACGAGGCGCGTGGGATCAAGTTTTTTCGTTTCGAGATACATACGGCGCACCCAGTCCTGCGTTTCCGTGCGATAGGCGCGTTTGCCGTCGCGGGTGGTGAACAGCCCCCATGTCTCGTTGAAATTGACCCATGCGAATACCGAGGGATGGTTGAAGTCGCGTTTCAGCTGATTGCGCATACAGTATTCCCAGTCTGCTTGGGCGTCGTCGTCAGGCTCGCCCCAGAAATTGGGCGTATCCGCCATAATCAGCAGTCCGAGTTTGTCAGCCCAGTAGAGCTTGCGGGGCACTTCGACCTTGATATGGATACGGTTGCCATTCAGTCCGAGCCGTTTAGAGAGCAGTATCTCGTCGCGCATAAAATTGTCGGACGGGAAAGTGTAAAAGCCGTCGGGATGATACGACTGGTCGAGCGTAAGTTGCAGATATACAGGCTTATTATTAAGCGTAACGTACTGATATGTTGCTCCCGGGAATGGCGCTGCGCCGATTTTGCGCTGTCCGAAGTAGGTTGATACGCGGTCAACGGTCTTGTCGCCGTCGGCAATGCTCACTTCGATGTCGTAGAGATAGGGATCGTCGAGGTCCCAGAGGTGCTGGTTATCGAGCTTGATTTCAAAGCGTTGCACTTTCGATTTGACGTCTTTGCCCTTCGCTGCATAGCTGAAATCCTGCTGTTCGCCGTTGGCAAAATGCAGCCTCAGCCGTTCGTTTTTGGCGGGCAGGCGGTCTAATCCCACTTCGACCTTAACCGCCGAGCGGTCGATGTCGGGCGAAAAGTGCACATAATCAATATAATTGTCGCCACGCGCTTCGAGATAGACCGTTTGCCAGATGCCGCGAGCGTCGCCGTAGCCCTGTTTGCCGTAGAGACGATGGTCGGAGGGCGTGTCGTCGGCGCCGACAACGATATTCTGCGCCTTGCCGAACTGCACGCGGTCGGTCAGCTCGAACTCGAAAGGCGTGTAACCGCCGCGGTGATCGCCTATCAGGGCGCCGTCGAACCACACTTTCGTATCCCACTCGCAGGCGCCTACGACGATGAAGATGCGTTTGTCGCGCCACGATTCGGGCACGACGACCGAGCGTCCGTAATAGCCCTTATCGCCATCGTTGGCGACGCCCGACAGCTTCGATCCCCACGGGAAGGGCACGTTAATCGTCAGTCCGAAGCCCGACAGATCGTTGGCTGCTATGCCTGCTTCGGCGGTACGGCTATCGAAGGTGAAAGCCCATTTGCCGTTGAGGTTAATCCACTCTTTGCGCTCGAAATCGGGGCGCGGATGTTCGGGCAGCGGTATATTCTGCTGCGCCATTGCACTTGCCGTCAAAATGAGAACGGCAACAGTTTGAAGTACTTTTTTCATTTCGGTTGTTTTTGGCATTTATTATTTTTTCGACAAAAATAGGGAAAATATTTCGGCTTTGCGAAAAAAATCGTAAATTTTATTGAGAAAAGTTTTTTTATTCCGAAGAAAATGCTTAAATTTGCGGAAAATGTAATTAACGATATTTCTTATGTTTCATTATTAATAAATACTTAGTAATATGATAGACAAACTATTAGGATTAGTACAGGAATTTGCGGGCAGCTCGGTCATTAACAACCCGCAGGTGCCTGACGCAAAAAACAATGTGGCAATAAAATCCATTGCTGACGGAGTGTTGGGCGGTCTGAAACAGCAGGCTGCGGGCGACGGCTTCGGTAATATCATCGGAATGTTGACTAATGGCGGCAATGTAAGCAGTGCTGTGTCAAAGAGCGTACAGACCTCGGTCGTCGAGTCGCTCATCGCAAAGGCGGGCTTGAACAGCGGCGTGGCAAAATCCATAGCCGGACAGATCGTGCCATCCATACTCAGCTCGCTTTCGCACAAGTCTGCCGACAAAAGCAATTCGCACTTCGACATCGGCGATATCCTACATTCGCTCACCGACGGCAAGTCAGCAGGTCTCAATGTACAGAGCCTGATCGATAGCGGCGTAGGCAATGGCGACGGCAAGTTAGACCTGAACGACGTAATCTCGTTTCTCGGTAAAACCCAGAGCGGCAGCAAAACAAAAACCGGCTCACAAAGTGGCGGTGGACTGCTTGGCACGCTCGGTGGACTGCTCGGCGGTTGATAAATGAACCGAACGGAAAAATGGCTCGTCTTTTGGACGCTCTTCATCGGCGTTGGGGCACTGTGGGGGACGTTTATGATGTTGCACGACCCAAGCGGCAAGACGTTTGGGTTGGCTGTGGTTTTGCCCTTTTTGCAGACGCTTCCCTTTGCCGATTTCTTTTTCAACGATTTCCGTTGGTCGGGGCTGGCGCTGCTGATTGTCAATGGCATACCGCAACTGATGACGGCATTTCTACTTTTCAGTCGCCATCGGTTTGCGCCCATCGCCGCCCTCATCTGCGGACTTCTGCTGATGCTCTGGATTGGCGCTCAATTCATCATCTTCCCGCTTAACATCCTGTCGAGCATCTATTTCATTTTCGGCGCTACGGAATTTATCTTGGCGTGGCGATTATTGGTGCGTCAAATGCCGAAAAATAAGTAACTTTGTAATAAATAGAAAGAAATATGAAAGAGAATGTCAAACTTTTTGAATCGAAGAAAGTCCGTACCGTTTGGAACGAACAGGATATGCTTGATTTCGGTCGACCGAAATCGATTCAATCAAAACATTTAATAACAAAATAAAAAACTATGGCACAATTTGACCCCACTTCCGGCTATCGCCGCTTAGATTCGTGGATTCTCGCAAGCATAGTGCAGTTTGCCACAATGCGTTTTTGCAAGAAGTTTCTCACTCGCGACC
>JAISTS010000123.1 GCA_031272455.1 Tannerella sp.
TTCGCCTTCTTCGATCTTTGCAAAACTGCTTACTTTCACATTCGGGTCGCCTTCGACCGTTCCATTCAGGAAAGTTGCTAATTCCTGGGCTGAAAACTCCATTTTTTATTTGTCCTGTATTTAGTGATAATCAAAAAACACCGCAAAGTTGGGAATAATTTTCCGTTTTTACTAACTTTTGGCGTTAATTCGTTCACAAAAACTTTTTCAGGCAGGCGGACATCTCGTCGCGGAGCGCGCGCGCTTCGTCGGCTGCGGCTTCGGCAAAACGATCCGACGTGTCGGCGTAAATTATTGCACGTGAAGAATTTACGAGCAGTCCGCACTGGCGGTTCATCCCGTATTGGCACACTTCTTCGAGCGAGCCGCCCTGCGCTCCGACGCCCGGCACGAGCAGAAAATGTTCGGGCGCGATGCGGCGCACATCGGCAAAAAGCCTGCCCTGAGTGGCGCCTACGACATACATCATCCGGTCGTCGCCCGCCCACGACTGCGATTGTTTCAGCACCCGCTCGAACAGCCGCTCGCCGTCGGCGTCAGCCGTCATCTGGAAATCCTGCGAGCCTTTGTTCGACGTCAACGCAAGCAGGATGACCCACCTGCCGTCGCGCAGGAAGGGTTTCACGCTGTCTTCGCCCATATACGGCGCGACGGTAACGGCATCGACATCAGTCTGTTCAAAGAATGTACGCGCGTAGAGTTCGGATGTGTTGCCTATATCCCCGCGTTTGGCGTCGGCGATGATAAACATTTCGGGATAGCGGCTGCGCAGGTAGGCGACAGTCTTCTCGAACGACATAAGTCCCTTTGCGCCAAGACTTTCGTAGAACGCAAGATTGGGTTTGTATGCCACGCAATAGGGCGCCGTAGCGTCGATAATCGCACGGTTGAAGGCGAACACGGGGTCGTTGTCCCCCGCCACCGCCGCCGGAATTTTGCGCACATCAGTATCCAAGCCTACGCAGAGGAAGGATTGCTTGCGCAGGATATTATTGATTAATTGCTGTTTAGTCATATTTTATACGTAGCTGTTCTCGTCCCAGCCGAGTTTGACAAGTTCGATTTTCGACGGGTCTGCCGTGCCAAGATGATAGCGTGTGTCGGCTGCGGCGATATGCTTGGCGGGCGGGTTCAGGGGACGGTCTTCCTTGAAATATTCGCGCCGTTTGGCTTCGATGATACGCAGACCTACCGAGTCAACCGCTACGGGATCGAACCCGACGAGCAGTCCGCTGTATTTCCACGAATGTTCAGCCGAGAACGTGCTCGGGGCAAGGTGGTGGAATTGCGGATTGAACATCACCAGCACGTGGAGGCGCGTTTTGCCTTTGACCGCCGGCAGTTCCTGTAATGCACCGAGAACGGCGCACGAATCTTCGTGATAGTCAGACAGTTTCTCTGCGAAAACGATGTAGTTTTTCAGCAGCGAGCCGACGCCCGACCAAGCGTGTGTACGCATCGGGCGGGTGTTAATCAGCGCCGTAGCTTTTTGAAACACAGGGTCTTCTTTCACTTTGCGGTCGGCGATGCTGACGTTGCTTTCGGCGACGCCCACGCCCAGCACACGTGCTTTCAGCGCTTCGTTGATTTCGGGCGGCGTCGGCATCTGGTTCCATTCGTTGGTCTTGATGCCAACGATGTCGGTCGGTTTGATTATCGACTTCCAAGCCTCTGCGGGCGCTGTTTTACCTGTCAGGCGGCATACAGCTTCGTCGAGCATCTGTCCTGCTATTGCAGGGTCGGGCGTGTCGCCGCCGGCAAACAGTTTCTCGTTGCGGATAAGCACTACGCGGCTCTGCGCATCTTTTGCCGATGCCCACGATGTTACGGGACGGCTAAGGAGCATAGCTCCTCCGGCAGCCATCATTGCTGAACGTTTCAATAATTCACGTCTTGTAATTGTTTCCATTTCAGTTTGTTATTAGTTATTGATAGAATGAAATAAATCTTCGGTTTGCTGTTGAGTAGCGCCGTTAAAGATGGCATAGAGGTGGTCGTCTTTTGTCCAGGTCGTAAACCACGTGCCGTCTTCGATTTGGATAGTCGGGCGTTGCGCATCCGACTCCGGCGCAAATTTTTCTTTCAGCTGATTATGAGCTTTTTGAGCGTCTTCGGCGGTGTTGTAATCGACGATGAGCAGGTAGCAGCGTGCGTCGGCGTCGCCATATTTTGCAAGCACGGCATCGGTCGAATCGCTGATGTTAACTATGTTATAATCAGCTATAAAGAGGTAGGCATTAAGCCATACGTAATGATGAAAATAGAGAAATCCTGCGGGGACAAGATTTTTTTGTGGCAGGTCGGCGATGATAGCGGGTTTTTGCCCCGTTTGCGTTATGGCGCCGTCGATGGTCGCAGCTATGCGCCTGAGCGTTGCCGTGCTTTCGTCCGTAGCCTTCATTGCTCTGACAATCACATAATAACGGTCTTTCCAGAACAGGATGAAATCGCCGTAGCTTTGCGAGCCTTGTCCGAAGTCATCTTCCTCTTTATCACGGCTTTGCGTATATACGCCGTAGGCGTTTTCCGAAGTCGTCATCTCGTAAATCTCGACCGTGATCTCCGGCAAGCCATCGCCTTCGTACTTGCAGCCGACCATCGTTTTCAGTCCGTACGACAAATAGAGTTCCGCTCCGCCATTAATGTAATCGTAGAGCGCTTCGCCTTCATAATCAAGCCATTCGGCGACATGATAGGCGCCCAGCTGTTCCGGCAGATGCTTTTTCACGTCAACATTTTGAGCGAAAATCGCTACCGGCGTAAAACACAGACACACAGCCAAAAAAGATTTCCATACGCGATTCATCGTTTTGTTATTGAGTTGCAAATATAATTACTTTTTCACTAAACGAGCATTTTTTTGCGTTAATTTTTTTAAACAGCGGGCAGGCTCATTCCTGTTATTTTGCGGTAGAGGTCGAGGGCGTAAACGTCGGTCATGCCTGATATATAGTCGAGTACGCACTGTATTTTCCCGTAGGTCGTAAACGCAAAAATGTCATATTGTTCGGGCACTCGGTTGAGCAGCAGCTTGCTGTACGACCTGTCGGGATTCAATACGGCTTCGATCAGGCGGTCGATCAGCGAACTGAAGATGTGATAACCGGCTAATTCAATGTCAACCACCTCATTAGAGATATAAATCTTATTGTATGCCACTTCGGAACATTTCCTGTAAGCATCCCTGACGGTATTGCTAACGCCGTCTATCAGAGGCTTTTCGTAGCGTCCTTCGAGTATCTGCTCTTCGTTTTCGAGAAATACGCGCGTACATTCGTCAACTAAAAGCCCAATGATGCACGAGCGCAGGTAGGCTATTTGCTCGTTTCGATCCTTAACCATATCGAGAGTGCGGTTGATGCCTTCCAGTCGTTCGCTTGTAAAGTATTGAAGCATAAGCTGAAGCGTCTCTTCGGTGGTCAGCAGGCGCAGCTTGTGAGCGTCTTCGATATCCATAATCTGATAGCAAATATCGTCAGCCGCTTCGACGAGATAAACAAGCGGATAACGGGCGTAAATCGGCTTCTCGCTGTCGATACGGTGAATACCTAACTCGCTGACAATCCGCATAAAAGTATCTTCTTCAGTGGCAAAAAATCCGAATTTACCGTGTTTCGCCAGTGTCGAGTCGAAAGGATATTTGATTATTGAAGCCAATGCGCTGTATGTCAAAGCAAAACCTCCATATCTGCGTCCGATAAACTGATGAGTGAGCAGGCGCAGAGCGTTCGCATTACCCTCAAAATTAGTGAAATCCTCCCAGCGACCGCCTTCCGAACGGACGTCGTTTTCGAGCCGCTCGCCCTTGCCCTCACGAAAATATGCCGTTATAGCCCGTTCGCCCGAATGACCGAAGGGCGGATTGCCCATATCGTGAGCCAGACAAGCCGCTGATACAATGGATCCTATCTCCGAAAACAGTATCTCTTCGCCCGCATATTTCGCCGCAAGTCCGTTGGCTACATTATTGCCGAGCGAACGACCGACGCACGACACTTCGAGGCTGTGCGTCAAACGGTTATGAACAAAAACGCTGCCGGGCAACGGGAATACCTGCGTCTTGTTCTGTAGCCGTCGGAAGGGCGACGAGAACACAAGACGGTCGTAATCGCGCTGAAAATTAGTGCGTTCGTGCTTTCGCTCGTGATACGCCTCAATACCCAGCCGCTTGCCCGAAAGCAACTGTTTCCAATTCATTTTTGCCATTTTCGCCTAATTTTTCGTCCACAAAAGTAATAATTTATCCTTTTAATGAAAAACTTTCTGCACAAATAAGGTTTTTTTTTGTAATTTTGGCGTCAATAAAATTTTATGCTTATGAAAAGGACAAACAACTGCTTTATATTGATAATCTGTCTGTTATGGACAGTGCTCGGCGTATCGGCGCAAAGCGCAGGCGCTATTGCAATTCCGGCATCGGGTGAAAAAACGCTGCTCAACAGCGGCTGGTATGCGCGAAGGGCTAACGAAATCCGCGTGGATGGCAATCGGCTGTCCGCCTCCGCCTTCAATCCCGACGGCTGGATGCAGGCGCGAGTGCC
>JAISTS010000101.1 GCA_031272455.1 Tannerella sp.
TCCTGCACCATAGCTTCGGTGCGGGCATCCGATTTAGCCCTTTGTTGCGCTGCGATGCCGCACGAGACCGCCAACAAAAGAACCAGTATTGCTAAGCCATTGTTTTTTTGCATTTTACTTGCCATTGTTAATTGTAAAACATCATTGATTACCGATAATAAAAGTCATGTAACCGTTGCAAAGATGGAAAAATTTCCTGAATAATGATGCAATTTTTCCAAATATTTTTCAACAAAATATTAAAAATACCCTGCACAAGGTATATTTATATTTCGGACGGAAAAGGTATTTTCCACGCGCGCGTACATATTAAAATATCGCGCTATCCCGAAAATTTTGCATCCAAAGGTTTGGTTATCCGCAAAAAAAGCGTTTCCTTTGTTTCGCGAAACATTAATGATTCGGGTATGAAATACACTGAGACTGTTCTGCCGGGCGTTTGGATTCTTGAGCCGAAGGTGTTCACCGATGCGCGGGGATATTTTTTCGAGGCGTACAAACGAGCTGATTTTGAACAACATATCGGCGCGATTGACTTTGTTCAGGAGAACGAGTCGCGTTCGTCGCAGGGCGTTTTGCGCGGGTTGCACTATCAGTTGTCGCCCTTTGCGCAGGCTAAATTAGTCCGTGTGATCGAGGGCGAAGTGATTGACGTGGCAGTTGACATACGCCGCGGTTCGCCGACTTTCGGACGGCACGTATCCATAGAGCTGTCGGGCGAGAACAAACGACAACTGTTTATCGCTCAAGGCTTTGCGCACGGATTTTACGTCAAGAGCGCGACGGCTGTTTTCACGTATATGGTTGACAATCCCTATACACCATCGCACGAGCGCAGCATACGTTTCGACGACCCGGCACTCGCTATCGACTTGGGTATCAACCTGAAAGACGCGATACTCTCGCCCAAGGACGCACAGGCTCCGCTATTGGCAGACGCCGAAATAAATTTTGATTATTAATTCTTATTTGAGATGAACACATACTTAATAACCGGTGGCGCAGGCTTTATAGGCGCAAATTTCGTGAAATATATGCGGCGTACATATCCGTCGGCGCGTCTGATTGTGCTCGATGCACTGACGTATGCCGGCAACCTCGAAACGCTCAGGGAAGATATTGATAATGAGCGCTGTATATTCGTTAAAGGTGATATTGGCGACCGCGTTCTGGCTGACGAACTGTTCGGTCGTTATGCGATCGACTGTGTTGTCAATTTTGCTGCCGAGAGTCATGTTGACCGCAGCATAGAAAATCCGCAGTTATTCCTCATTACCAACATCTTAGGAACCCAAAACCTGCTTGACGCCGCCCGCCGGCACTGGGTTACAGGCAAAGACGAAACGGGCTATCCCCTGTGGCGCAGCGATGTGCGGTTTCATCAGGTCTCGACCGACGAGGTCTATGGCAGCCTTGGCGCCGACGGTTTTTTCCTCGAAACAACGCCTCTCGACCCGCACAGCCCCTACAGCGCATCGAAAACGAGTGCCGACCTGTTTGTCAAGGCTTACGCCGACACGTTCCGAATGCCGGTCAGCATCACGCGCTGCTCAAATAATTACGGTCCGTATCATTTTCCCGAAAAACTGATACCTCTGATTATCAATAACATATTGGAAAACAAGAAATTACCCGTTTATGGCGACGGCAGCAATGTGCGCGACTGGCTCTATGTCGAAGACCATTGCAAGGCTATCGACGTCGTGATACATCGCGGCAGGACAGGCGAAGTTTATAACGTCGGCGGGCATAACGAGCGTAAAAATATCGACATTGTGCGCTTGGTAATCAAGACGATACGTGAAAAGATGACTGCTCATCCCGAATACCGCCGCCTGCTTCGCAACTACGAAACCGACGCTTCGGGACAGCCACGCATCGACCTGATCAACGACGATTTGATTATGTTTGTTAAAGACCGCCTCGGACACGACCAGCGCTATGCCATTGATCCTGAAAAAATTACACGCGAATTAGGCTGGACGCCCGAAACCGGTTTCGACGACGGTATAGTAAAAACGGTGCAATGGTATCTCGACAACCGCCCGTGGGTCGAGAATATCACGAAAGGTGATTACATTAACTATTACGAGCGGATGTATGCCGGTCGCGAGATAAAAAGCTGATAATGAGCACGCAATATCCATCTGCATTGCTTGAAAATGCCGTCAACGAGCTTGCGGCGCTGCCCGGAATTGGACGCAAAACGGCTTTACGGCTGTCGCTCTTTATGTTACGTCGCGAAGCCGACTATACCGAACGGTTAGCGACGGCGTTGCAAACACTGCGCCGCGACGTCAAATATTGCCGCGAGTGCCATAACATCTGCGACAGCGGTCTGTGCGACATCTGCGCCGACCCGCGCCGCGACCGTACGATGATATGCGTTGTGGAAAACATTCGCGACGTGATGGCTATCGAGAATACTGCTCAGTTTCACGGCGTTTACCACGTTCTTGGCGGTATAATTTCGCCGATTGACGGCATCGGACCAGCCGAACTTGAGATCGACAGTCTTGTGCAGCGCGTGGCGGCAGGCGGCGTTAGCGAGGTTATGATGGCGTTAAGCTCAACAATGGAAGGCGATACGACTAATTTCTTTATTTACAGGAAATTATCGCCATACGACGTAAAAGTAACCGTCATCGCACGCGGCATTGCCGTAGGCGAC
The DNA here is from genome assembly GCA_031272455.1 of Tannerella sp. Lineage (GTDB taxonomy): Bacteria > Bacteroidota > Bacteroidia > Bacteroidales > Tannerellaceae > Tannerella. The sequence goes on from JAISTS010000101.1 coordinate 2,672, forward strand.
GAGATTGAGTATGCCGACGAAGTTACGCTTGGACGCTCGATATTGAACAGGATAGATTTTGACGACTCAATGAAACGATGAAACTGTTAGAAGACAACAACATACGTCTGCGTGCGCCCGAACCCGAAGACCTCGACGCACTCTATCGCTGGGAAAACGACACGACGATGTGGGCGCTTGGCAGTACGCTCAGCCCTTATTCGCGTTACAGCATCAAACAGTATATCGCCGAAGCGGGTAACGACCTGTTTGAGAGGCGACAAACACGGCTGATGATTGAACTGACAGACAGCGGTGCGACAGCGGGAACGATTGATTTATACGACTTTGAGCCATTTCATTCGCGGGCGGCAATCGGTATCCTTGTTGACGAGGCGTTCCGCCGCAAAGGAATAGCTTCGGCAGCGCTGACACTGCTAACCGACTATGCATTTAATTTCCTGAAAATACACCGTTTATACGCTTTTATCCCCAAAAGCAATACACCCTGTCTGCAGTTGTTCGAGAGTAGCGCATTCGAGCAGGAAGGCGTCCTTAAAGACTGGATGACAGGTGATAACGGCTATACGGATGTTACGGTTTGGGCTTTGATTAACGATAGATAGAATGTATGTGCATCAAAGCACACCATTCTCTACAAGCAAGACAACGCGCTCAGTCATAGCGTCTTTGCCTTTCGGGTCATATTTGCTTTTGAGGCTGGCGCCGAACATTCCGGCGAAAAGATTCCAAAACCCTGCACGAAACGAGCCGAGATAAGCCGAAACGAGGTTGTAGCTCGTCTGATTGCACTCACGGTCAACGAGTTTGATAAGCAATTTGCCCTGCGTGAGCGTCATTTTCTTCAGTTCGGGCTTGTATTCGCGAAAAAGTTCCTTTTCCATCCGCTTCAAATGGGCTTCACGGGCTTTGTCGTTGGGCAGCGTTTCGATATATTCGTAAGTCTCTATCAGCGTCTCAAACACTATCTTAGCGTAAGGAAGCGTTTTTTTGACGTCGCGCACGAGTTTGTTGTATTCGCGACGTTCTTTTTCGTTGCGGAATTTAAGATCAGGGAACACATAGACTTCGGGCAGATGAGCAAGTATAATCGTATCATTTCCATCGACATACGCACGGTATGCGCCTTCGGGCGGGGCGACTGCAACTACCACAGGCGACTGCGCCACAGCAGCAAAACCGACCGAAACGGCAAGGACTAACAGAAATATGCACTTACGCCTTATCATAATAAACTGCTACTTATTAACAATCTTCATCTTCTTGATTTTGATGTTCTTAAGCGGACGGTCGTCCTGATTTGTCGGCACAAACTGGATTTTTTCGACGACATTCATTCCTTTGACCACTTCGCCAAAGACGGTATATGCGCCATCGAGATGCGGAGCGCCGCCCTGCATCTTATAGGCTTCGCGCTGTTCGGGCGTAAACTTGATATTGCGCTCTTCTTCCATCCTATTCAATTCTCTGTCGGTGAAGTATTTACCTGTAACGATATAGAATTGAGTGCCCGACGAGGCGCGTTCGGGATTGAGATCGTCGCCTGTCCGTGCAGCGCAGAGTTTGCCGCGAGTGTGAAAATATTTCGGAAAAACGATTTCGGCGGGAATGGTGTAGCCCGGATCACCGTCGCCAAGTTTTTGGTCCATAGGCGCATCCTTTGAAGTGATATCGCCCGCCTGAATCATGAACTGACTGATCACACGATGAAAAAGCAGCCCGTCGTAGCGATGCTCGTTAACCAACTTGATGAAATTGTCGCGATGCAACGGCGTGTCGTTATACAGTTTGACCTTTATCTTGCCCTTGCTCGTAGCAATCTCGACCAGCGTCTCGCTTTCCTGAGCGCGCAGTCCCGCACCCGACGCCAAAATCAAACTCCCCATCAAAAAAACTATCAACTTTTTCATATCCAACTACTTACTACTAACTACTAATTAAAACAACCTCCCCGGATATTCCCCCGCAGCAATCAGAGCCGCAATCTTATCGACGACGCTCTGGCGGTCTTCCTTATACGTTACGCCAAACCATTTCGAGGTGGTATCAAGCACTTTGCAGCGCGACACTCCCCTTGTAGTCAACTCATTAACCATCAACGGAATGAAATATTCGCTTTTCGGATTGTCCATATTGGCGCGGAGAAATTCCTTAAAATACTCCTCCGAATGGGCGAAATAGTCTGGCGTGAACCCCCACATATTCATCGAAACGGGCGTTGTCTCTTCGAGATAAACCGTCGCGCCATTCTCGTCCTTGAACTGTATGCGCCCGTCAATACGCTCAATAGCAGTGCGTTCGACCACCGAAGTGAGGTAGCCCGTACTGTTGACTTCGCAGACGCCGCGCGCCACCGAGCCTGACTCGCTCAGGGTATTGCCCACGCGAAAACCGACCATACAATAGTCGTCGGTCGAGCCGTCTTGCAGTCCCGCCAGCTCGCGACCGATGACGGCAAAGCTGTCGCGTCCGTAGAAATCGTCGGCATTTATAACCGTAAATGGCTCTTTTATAACGCCTTTACCCATCAGAACGGCGTGATTCGTGCCCCATGGCTTCGTCCGTTCGGCAGGACAGGTAAAACCGGCGGGCAGTTTGTCGAGCGACTGGAAAACGACGTCGGTCGGTATATGATTTTCGTATTTCGACAGCACTTTGGCGCGAAAATCGTCTTCAAAATCCTTGCGAATGACAAAAACGACCTTGCCAAAGCCCGCACGTATGGCGTCGAAAATGGAATAATCCATAATCGTTTCGCCGTTAGGACCCAGTCCGTCAAGCTGTTTCAGCCCTCCGTAACGGCTTCCCATACCCGCTGCAAGTACAAATAATGTCGGTTTCATATAGCTTTTTCTTTAATTTTTTTCCGAATTTTGGCACAAAGGTACTTTTTTTCATTTAAAAAATCATATATTTGCGGCGAAAATAAATTTAAAATCTTTGAAATAACATGATTTGGAACGAACAAATGGAGTGCATGCCCCGTGAGGAAATGCGCAAACTTCAGGGGATACGCCTGAAACAAACGGTCGAACTCGTATATAAAAACTGCGAGCCTTACCGTCAACGGATGCAGGAAAAAGGAGTAACACCTGCTGATATTCAGTCGCTTGACGACATAGCAAAATTGCCTTTCACGTCGAAAAAAGACCTGCGCGATTACTATCCCTGGGGTCTGCTGTCCGCCCCGCTGTCGGATATTGTACGCATACACGCCTCGTCGGGCACGACCGGCAAACCGATAGTCGCGGGCTACACGCGCAACGACCTCGATATCTGGGGCGAAGTCGGCGCCCGCTGCTTCACGGCTTACGGCTTGGGACGCAACGACGTCATACAGGTGTCTTACGGCTACGGACTGTTTACCGGCGGCTTGGGCGCTCACTGCGCTGCCGAGACTATCGGCGCCACGGTGATCCCTACTTCGAGCGGCAATACCGAAAAACAGATTTTGCTGATGCACGACCTTGGCTCGGCAGGATTGGCATGTACGCCGTCCTATGCCCTTTATCTGGCTGATGCGCTGCTCGATTCGGGCATCCCGCGCGAAGAATTTCAGCTGCGTGCAGGCGCTTTCGGCGCCGAGCCGTGGACGGAAGGAATGCGTAAAGAAATAGAAACGAAGCTCGGCATCAAGGCTTACGATATATACGGGCTGACGGAAATTATTGGTCCGGGCGTTGGACACGAGTGTGAATATCAGAATGGTACGCACCTGTGCGAAGACCATTTCTATCCCGAAATCGTCAATCCCGAAACCGGCGAGCCTCTGCCTTTGGGACAAACCGGCGAACTCGTTTTCTCCACCATCACCAAGACGGGAATGCCGCTGCTGCGCTTCCGTACGCGCGACCTGACCAGCCTCAAATACGAAACTTGCGAATGTGGACGTACATCAGTCCGTATGTCGCGAATCCTTGGGCGCTGCGACGATATGCTGATCATACGCGGTGTGAACGTATTCCCGTCGCAGGTCGAAGCCGTCCTGTGCGACATCCCGCAACTCGAACCGCACTATCTGATTGTCGTTGACCGCGTTAACAACCTCGACACCTTTGAAGTGCAGGTCGAAGTGAATGAAAAATATTATTCCGACGAGATGACAAAGATGCTCGAACTGCGGAAAAACATCGCCCACCGCCTGCAAAGCGTGCTGACCATTATGCCCGACGTCAAATTAGTCGAGCCGCGCAGCATCGAACGTAGTCAGGGCAAGGCTAAGCGTGTGATTGACAAACGTAAACTTGTGTAACATTAAAATATAAAGATATGATTATTAAACAATTGTCGATATTTCTTGAAAACAAGAGAGGTCGTTTTACCGAAGTCGCCCAGTTGCTGGGTCGCGAAGGCATTAATATGATGGCATTTACGGTGTCCGAAAATTCGGATTTCGGCATACTGCGGCTCATCGTTTCCGATACTGATAAGGCGCTTAACATATTGAGAAACAATAAGTATGCCGTATCCGAAGCCGACGTTATCTGTCTGCACTGCCCGAATGAACCCGGCGCACTCGGTCGCGCAATGGGATTTATTACCGACGCCGGAGTCTTCATCGAGTATATGTACGCATTTTCCGAAGGCAAATCGGCTAATGTGATAATTCGCCCCGATGATCTCGAAACCTGCCATAAAGTTTTAACGGATAATAAGTTAGAGCTTATCGCAGCCAGCGACCTCTATAAATTGTAAAATTTATTAACGTTTCATTTTGCAATTATTTCCGCAGAAAGTATTATCTTTGCGGGCTAAAAATTCGGCGAATGAAGAAATGGCTTTTCTTTGCGGGTGTTACCTTGCTGTTTTCCTCTTGCGGGGAATATAACAAGGTACTGAAACTCACTGACTACGAGGCGAAATACTCGTATGCCAAGAAGTATTTTAATCAGGGCAAGTATGTCAGATCGGCGACCTTGCTTGAGGAAGTTGTGCCGATATTCCGCGGCAGGTCTGAAGCCGAAGAGTCGCTTTACCTGCTGGCTCAGAGCTACTACGGGCAAAAAGATTATCAGACGGCTTCCGAATATTTCAAGCAGTATTACCAGACCTATCCGAAGGGTGAGTTTGTTGAGCTGGCGCGTTTCTATTCGGGCTACGGGCTGTATCTCGACTCGCCCGACGCACGCCTCGACCAGACTCAGACCTACGAAGCTATCGCCCAGTTGCAGCTGTATATGGAATATTATCCGCAGAGCGAGCGGGCAAAACAAGCGCAGGGCATCCTGTTTGAGCTTCAGGAAAAGCTGGCTTACAAGGAGTTAATGAGTGCGCGGCTGTACTATAACCTCGGCACTTATATGGGCAACAACTACCGCTCGTGCGTCATCACCGCCGACAATGCGCTGAAAGATTATCCGTACTCAAAATATCGCGAAGAGTTTATCTTCCTGAGAATCAGAGCCAAATACGAGATGGCTTTGGCAAGCGTCGAAGACCGTCTGCAAGGACGTTACCGCGATGTCGTGGACGAATACTACAACTATACGAATGAATATCCGGAAGGCAAATACCTCAAACAGGTCAGCCGGTTTTATGAATACGCAAGCAAACGAATAAGTACAAGTTATTAATTTGATATACAAACAAATAGATATGGATTACCGTAAGACAAACGCGCCCCTGACTACCGTTACGCGCGATATGATCAAACTTACCGAAGGGACAGGCAATGTGTATGAAACTCTGATGATTATCGCTAAACGCGCCAATCAGATTTCGCAGGACATGAAACAAGACCTCGAAAAGAAACTGCAGGATTTCGCATCCAGCAACGACAGCCTCGAAGAGGTGTTTGAGAACAGGGAACAAATCGAGCTGTCGCGCTACTACGAGAAGCTGCCGAAACCGACGCTTATCGCCTCGCAGGAATATGCCGACGGCAAGCTGTTCTACAAAAACCCGATGAAAGAAAAGAGTAACTTCTAATACGTATGTAGCTATGATACAGCGTATTCAGACTGTTTATCTGCTTTTAGTCTCGCTCCTGAACTTAGCCGTGCTGTTTTTTCCGCTGGCTATTATCCGTTCAGGCGAGGAATTTTATACCCTCGACGCCACAGGTTTCAACACGATGACGACCCCGCCCGAATTGGTCTATCCTACTTGGGCGCTGATAGCATTGATAGCAATTATCAGTCTTATCGCGTTGATAACCATCTTTTTATACAAGAAACGCATGCTCCAGATAAGATTTTGCATCTTCAATTCTGTCCTGATGCTGGCGTTCTACGGGCTGCTCGCCTTCCTTGTCTGGAAAGTTACGGGCGACGTCGCGGATTTCCATTTCGGAGTACGACTTGCGCTGGCTTTCCCGCTAATAGCGCTCATACTCAACTATTTGGCTATACGCAATATCGGAGCCGACGAGGTGCTTGTGCGCTCGCTTAACAGGCTGAGATAATTACCGAACACATTAACAAATCTAAAATATTCATAATGAGCATATCAGAAATAAAAGACCAAAACTGGAAAGCGGAATTTGAAGCGCTGATACCCTACCTCGGACACCGAAACTGGACACTTGTCGTTGACAAGGCTTTCCCGATTATGTCGCCCGCCGGCTTTATCACCCTCAACACTCACGACACCGTGCCTAACGTTGCCCGCTACGTGTTGGAAACCGTCAACCGAGCCGAACATCTGAATCCGAAAATTTATTCAGACAAAGAATTTGAGTATCTGACTGATTCACTGAAAGAAAACGTCGAAAAACTGCGCACCGAATACAAACTGATTTCCGAAAAGTTTCCTTTTAATGCTATATGGCACGAGACTATCTTTCCGAAAATCGCCGAAGTTGCGCAACAATTCAAAGTCGTCATCCTCAAAACCGAAACGACCATACCCTACTCTTCGCTGTTCATCGAACTTGACTGCGGTTACTGGTCAAGAAAATCGGAAGCCGAGCTGAGGGAAATTATTAAAAAAGGATAATAAAACTTTTATTTACTTAAAAGCTATTTCGATATCAGGCTGTGATACAAACAATTGCGGTCGGACGGGGTATGGATTTTTTTAATCGCACGAAAAATTAATATAAATTGTTAAAAAAATGTCGTATCTTTGCAGCCGAAATGAAAACGAAAGTTTATACGATTGCAATTATCATTGCAGCAACAGGGATGCTGCTTTCGGCAGGTTCCAAAACAACAAGCGTTACAACTGGCTATCGCACAGGAGAAAAAGCTCCCGAAATCAAGATCGAAGGCGGCACGACGCTCGCGTTCGCCAACAATGCGGGTCGTTATACGCTGGTCAACTTTTGGGCTGCCTACAACGCCGATTCGCGCGTAAGGAACATCCGTATGAGCAACAAAATCAATGAAATAGGCGCGTGGCGTATCCGCTTCTGCTCTATCTCGCTCGACGAGCGTCGCTCTGTCTATGAAGAGACGTTAAAATCAGATAATATTAACATTGGCAGTCAATTGTACGACCCGCGCGGCACCACCTCGCCGCTGTATGAGCTGTACAACCTGCGAAACGGCTTCAAGAATTATCTGATTGACGACAAGGGAGTTATCATCGCATCCGACGTACAGCCGGACGAGCTTGCGAAACTGCTCCGTTAGCAGCTCAAACGCGCAGATAAGCCGCGACGCTGTCGGCGCAACGTTCGCCGTCGATAGCCGCCGAAACAATCCCGCCTGCATAGCCCGCCCCCTCGCCGCAGGGAAAAAGTCCAGCCAATGAGACGTGTTGCAGAGTTTCCGCATTACGAATAATGCGGATAGGCGACGATGTGCGCGTCTCGACGCCAATCATCACAGCCTCGTTCGTCAGGAAACCTCTTGATTTACAGTCGAATTGCCTCAATCCCTGTTGCAAACGGGCAGAGACCTGCTCCGGCATCCAGAAATGCAGGGGCGAAGCGACAAGTCCGGGCGAATACGACGAGACGGGCAGGTCGGCAGAGTTGCGACGGTGAATAAAATCGGTCATCCGCTGCGCCGGAGCGGTCTGACGCATCCCACCATTGAGCCAGCACAGACGCTCCAACTGTTCCTGAAACAGCATCATACGCAAGCGCTCACTATCCCTGCCCAAGTGCATATCATCGAGGTCTTCAGGTCTGATCTCCACGACGATACCCGCATTTGCCCAGCGCGAATTACGCGCCGACGACGACATACCGTTGACAACGACCTGCTCGGCTCCGCTCGCCGCCGGAACAACAACGCCCCCCGGACACATACAGAACGAATAGACGCCGCGCCCCTGAACCTGCTCGGTCATATTATACTCTGCAGCAGGCAGATACGCCCCGCGACCATCCTTGCTGTGATAGCGTATGCAGTCGATCAGCTGTTGCGGATGTTCGAGCCGCACCCCTACAGCTATTCCTTTCGCTTCCAGCATAATGCCTTTCTGTTCAAGCCCGCGGTAAACGTCGCGAGCCGAATGTCCCGTAGCCAGAATTAACGGTCCGCCGAACATCCGCCCGTCAGAGGTCTGTATGCCGACTAACTTATCATTCCGAATTTCAAGGCTTTCCATTCGCGTTTGAAAATGCACTTCACCGCCCGAAGCTATGATGCGGTTGCGGATATTTTCGATGATCTGCGGCAGCTTGTCCGTCCCGATATGCGGATGCCAGTCCGACAAAATCGCCGGTGAAGCGCCGAAACAGCAGAAAATGTTCAGTATCTTATCGACGTCGCCGCGTTTTCGGCTGCGCGTATGCAGTTTGCCGTCGGAATACGCCCCCGCTCCACCCTCGCCGAAAGAGTAATTTGAGTCGGGGTCAACTGTGTGATTACGACTTATTTGCGCTATATCTTTCTTGCGCTCACGCACATTTTTTCCACGCTCAATGATGATCGGTTTCAAGCCGTGCTCAATCAGACGAAGCGCGGCAAACAGCCCTGCCGGACCGGCTCCGACAACGACGACAGGCGTACCGCAAGACACATCGCGATATTCAATCTGCCGGTATTCGGGCGCATCAGGTTCTTCGTTGATAAACGCACGGACTGTGAGATTGACATAAACCGTGCGCTGGCGGGCGTCGATAGAGCGTTTCAGCACACGGACGGCTCTGACCTCATCAGGCTCGCAGCCCGTCTCACGACAAAAAACGGCGCTTATACTGCTCTCATTTGCAGCCTCTTGCGGACTGATGCGCAATTGTAGTTCTCTTGTCATCTGCTTTTCCGAATAAGCTAATTATTGCTGAACAGCGCTTTCAAAGCCTCTTCAGCCTTTCTGACTTTCAGCAGTTTAATCTTGGTTTTCTGCTCGTCAATGCCTTTCATTCGCGGGACTATCATCGACGTAAATCCCAGTTTTTCAGCCTCCTGAATACGCTGCTCAATGCGGTTGACGGGACGTATCTCGCCCGACAGCCCCACTTCGCCCGTCATACAAAAGCCCTGAGGAATGGCGATATCGAGGCTCGACGAGAGTATGGCTGCCAGTACCGAGAGGTCGATAGCCGGATCGCTGACGCGCAGTCCACCCGCAATGTTCAGAAAGACATCCTTTTGCGCGAGCTTGAAACCGGCGCGTTTTTCGAGGACGGCAAGCAGCATATTCATCCGTCGTATGTCGAAACCTGTTGAGCTGCGTTGCGGAGTGCCATAAACAGCCGAACTCACAAGCGCCTGTGTCTCAATCAAAAACGGACGCACGCCTTCGATAGCAGCCGCGATAGCCACGCCGCTCAAGCCTTCGTGATTGGTGGTCAGCAGCAGCTCCGACGGGTTGCTGACCTCGCGCAAGCCCTCCGAGCGCATCTCGTAAATCCCAAGCTCCGACGTGCTGCCGAAACGGTTTTTGATGCTCCGCAGGATACGGTACATATAATGCTGGTCGCCCTCGAACTGAAGCACCGTATCGACGATGTGTTCCAGCACTTTAGGTCCGGCAATGCTGCCTTCTTTGTTGATATGCCCAATCAGCATTACGGGCGTGCCGGTCTCTTTGGCGTATTTGAGAATGGCGGCGCTGCACTCGCGTACCTGCGTGATGCTGCCGGGCGACGACTCGGCAAGGTCGGTAAAAACGGTCTGGATAGAGTCGATAATCAGCAGTCCGGGTTTGATGTTCGAGGCTGCCGTAAATATCTGTTCCAGATTGGTTTCGCACAGGATAAGGCAGTTGTCGGAATAGCTCTTCGTCAGGCGCTCGGCTCGCAGTTTCAGCTGCTGGGCGCTCTCCTCGCCGGAAACATATAGCGTGGTTATGTCTTTCATTTTCAGTACGGTCTGCAGCACGAGCGTCGATTTGCCTATCCCCGGCTCGCCGCCAATAAGCACCAGCGATCCTTTGACAAGCCCGCCGCCAAGCACACGGTTCAGCTCTCCGTCGCGCAGGTCGAGCCGCGACTCCTCTTTGAGCGTAACGTCGCGCAAGAGCTGCGGTCGCGCCTGATTGCGCTCAAAGCCGCTCGCCGCCGAACGAACAGGCTCCTTCGATACGATTTCTTCGATATATGTGTTCCACGCCCCGCACGACGGACATTTGCCTATCCACTTCGGCGCCTCAGCTCCACACTCGGTACATACATAAACGGTCTTAACTTTTGCCATTTTCGGTTATGGATATATTTTCTACAAATGTACGGCTTTTTTTGCGCCGACAATTTTTTTTCGGGAGATTTTTTTAGAAAATCGTAACGGATTAAAAAACTATACGTATATTTGCGGCAAACAATCAATACTGTGAAGCGACAAAGGGTAAACGAAGGGTTCGGGGAAACTGGATTTTTTTCACTTTTTTCTTGACTTCGGCAGCACCATCCCAGAAAAGTAGGATCCGACAAGTGCAAAACCCTATCTATCTTTGCAGCGACAAAACATTTATCAACTGCCCGTAAGGGACGAAAAAAAAAAACGAAACTTAAACTTTTAAAATTATACGATATGAACAGAACAAAATTATCATTTCAGGCTGTAATCCTGATGCTTGTCTGCGCATCCGGTCTTGCATTGACGAGCTGCGGAAAGAAAGAGCAAGAAAGTCAACACGAAAACGCTCAGTTGGTCAAGCGGGCTTTCGAGCGCTTGAACGAAAACGACACGAAGGGGCTGCTCGCACTCGTAACGACCGACAACAGCGACCGCGGCGACAAGCAGGTCTTGGGCGGCTATTTATGGGCTGACGACATCAAGATTGAAGTTGATGACGACATTTACCCCGACGAAGTTTATTATGAGTGCGTTATACCCAATCCTCTTGTGGCTATGCTTAACAATATCTATGACCGTGTTTTCATCAACCATAAACGAAGCAATCTCAGCGAGATGTTTGCCTCGATGTCTATATCCGGCTTTTTTACCATTGAAACCGATCCGAAAACAGGAAAAAAACAAATCAATATTGACGACAGCAACAATCCGTTTTCCATCTATCTTGACATCGTTTATAATACAGATTTGGACGAACGATATGACGTAAACAAGCTGACAAACAACGAAAATGCATCAGTTATAATCGCAACGGTTTCTTATACTGTTACTTCCATCTATTCTGATCTTGTGGCAGACGATTACTTTTTTGATACTTTTATCCCTGATATGACCACTTTCTTTAAAGACAACGACCTGCAAACCCTGCTAAAAGTAGCAGAAACTATGAAAGAAACAAAAGATGAAATAGCAATC